>NZ_SRLW01000277.1:0-13165 GCF_006518215.1 Myxococcus sp. AB025B | reverse complement strand
GGCTCATCACGGGGCTCCTTTCCGGGGCGGTGCCAAGGGCTCCCCCTGACGGTAGGCACGCCCGCCGCCAGCGCCCCTCCCCGCATGCCCGCGGAAGTAGGAATCCCGGCCACCACTCCTCACCCCTCCCGCACGGCAAGCGGCCGAGGGGGCTTCCACTCAACCGGCCGCCCCAGGCAGACTATGTCCGACTTACGGTCTCTACATTCTCAGAGGCCGATAACCGCGGCGCGCCGCACCACCCGAGAGAACGCGATTCATGGCAACTGGTACCGTGAAGTGGTTCAACGATGCGAAGGGCTTTGGTTTCATCGTGCAGGACGGTGGTGGTGAGGACGTGTTCGTCCACCACACGGCCATCAACATGGATGGCTTCCGGACGCTGCAGGAAGGCCAGAAGGTGGAGTTCGAGGTCGGCCGCGGCCCCAAGGGCCTCCAGGCGCAGAACGTTCGCGCGGGCTGAGCCTTCTTCCAGTCCTGGACGTGCCTGAAGCCCGTCTCCGCGTCGCGCGGGGTCGGGCTTCTTCCTTTCCGTCGGGGCGCGGGCTTTGCGAGGCTGGGCCGCCCATGCGCCTGCCCCGCTTCCCCCGAGTCATCGGCTTCGACGATGGGCCCTTCCCCCGCCGCGCGGGAGTCTCCGTGTCCCTGGCGGGCGTGGTCTGCGCGGGCACGCGCTTCGAGGGGCTCGTCTGGGGGCGCGTGCGCAGGGACGGCTGGAACGGCACGCGCGAGGTGTGCCGGCTGCTGGAGGGCGGCAAGTTCCTGCCGCAAGTGCACCTGGTGTTGCTGGATGGCATCGCGTTCGGCGGCTTCAACGTGGTGGACCTGCCCGCGCTCGCGGCGCGCCTGGGCAAGCCGTGCGTGGCGGTGATGCGCAGGCCGCCGGACCTGGACGCGGTGGAGCGCGCACTGAGGCGGCTGCCGCGCGCGGACGAGCGCTGGGCCACGCTCCGCCGTGCGGGGCCCATCCACCAGCTTGCGGGCTTCACCTTCCAGGTGCAGGGCGCCGGGCCCGACGACGTGGCGGAGGCGCTCCGGCGCGTGACGGACAGGGGCCACGTGCCGGAGGCGCTGCGGCTGGCGCACCTCATCGGCTCGGCGGTCGTCACCGGGGAGAGCAGTCAGCGCGCCTGAGTCGGATGTGACTCGACCTCCACGTTGGGCGCGGAGGATTGCGCTGGCGTGAGATGGGGATGCGCGCTGGTGGCAATGTTCCATCGTCCCGGGTCTGTCGCGACACAATTCCTTTCGACTATTCCAGGGCGGACAGACTGTCCGGGGGTGGTTTCGGAGTGGCCCGGATGTTTGTTATTGTTTGTCCTCCCCAGGAGGGAGGGCTCCATGTTCGAGGTCTCCAACGATACGAACCGCCGCACCGTCACGGTGCGGTTGAAGGGCTTTGTCCGACCCAATGAGATGAAGGATTTCGCCGCGGCCTACCGGACCGCGACGGATACGTATGCGAAAGGCCGGCACCTGGTGCTGGCGGATATGCGGGGCTTGAAGGCGCTGGAGCCGGAGTCGGCGGCCATCTTCGGCGAGGTCGTCCAGTACGGACGCGAGCGGGGCTGCCTGGTGTGCGTGCATGTGTCGGACTCGGTCATCGCCCGGCTCCAGACGGCGCGCGTGGCCTCCGAGACGGTGACGGAGAACGGCGACATCACCGTGAATTGTGTGTCCATCGAGGAAGCCGACAAGCAGCTCGCCAAGGCCCGCACCCAGCACTTCCTGGTGAACGAGCCCGCGGTCGCCCACGCACGCTGACGACAGTCTCATCTCCCCGCGCGGGCCCCCTCCTCGACGTCACCGTCGCGCCCGCACGGGGATTTCCCACCCTGGCAATCCCTGTCTCGAGGACGCCGGCTCACCCCGGCCTGGCGGTGCCATGTCTCGAGACACGGCCGCGGAGGTGACGCGGCGGGAGCGGGCGTGGCCCCGTGGGCCCATCGTCTGCCCGCGTGGGCTTGCCGGGGCGTCAGCGGCGCGAGCGCGCGTGCTCCAGGTAGGCGCGGACCAGGGGCGAGACGGGCAGGCGCAGGGCGGTGTCCAGGTCGATGAACGCCGCCCAGGTGACCTCGCGGTCATCGATGGTGAGCGTGGGCTCGTGCTCCACGTCGAGTTCGAGGAAGCGGACGTGGTCCTCCTTGTTCTCGGAGGTGCCCACGGTCTCGAAGACGGGGCGAAGGGAGGACACGTCCGCGCGCAGGCCGACCTCCTCGTGCAGCTCGCGGGCACCGGCCTGCTCGGGGGACTCGTCCCGGTCCATGCCTCCGCCGGGCATGCTGAGCGGGTGCTTGTAGGAGTTCTGGAGGAGCAGCACCCGGCCGGCGTGCCACACGCCGACGAAGACGCCCTGTGTCCTGGGGTGACGCACGAGCCAGTACAGCCGCGCCAGCGTGTACGCGCCCCGGTACCCCGTGCGCGCGAGCGCATCCACCCACCGCTTCACCGTGACCTCCTTCCGGCGGAACCCGAGCCCCCGTCATAGCAGGGACGCGAGGGAGGCCCCTACCGCGCGCGGACCTCGGGCGGCACCTGCGCGAGCCAGCCCACCTCCAGCACGCCCCACAGGCCCAGCAGGATGGCCTCCGCGGCGTCGTGGCGCAGAGAGGTCGGCCTCGGCGCGCCGGACCACGCGATGACCCTGCGCGCCAGTCCATCCGCCGCGTCCTTCGCCTGCCCCCCGCTGCGCTGCTCACGTGCGTACAGGAGCCGCTCGCGCCAGTCCTCGGCGGAGACGCGCAGCACCGGCAGCGCGCGCCGTGACGCCTCGCGCTCCCAGACGTCCGCCACGGGCCCGCCGCCCTCCAGGACCAGCCAGGCCAGCTCTCCCGTGCCCGCGAGGACCGAGGGCACCGCGCGCTTCAGCCGGGACTGGCTGCCGAAGTTCTGCGAGCGGTACGTCCGCAGCCGCCCATCCGGGCCGTACAGGGCGAGCCCCGAGCGCAGGCCCAGGTCCACGGCGAGCAGGCCCGGCAGGGAGGGCTCAGACGACTCCATTGCGCCACGTGCAGCGGTAGGTGACGTCGGCGGAGGTGAAGCCCGCCACGGTGACGAGCGGCTGCACGGCGCCGGTGGCGCGCAGGCCCGCGCGCAGGGCGCCCTGGGTGAAGTAGCGGATGGGGCCGGCCTCGTTCATCCAGAGGTCCACCTCGTTGGAGGAGACATCCTCGATGCGGGCCTCGGTGTAGTTGTTGCCGGAGCGGAACATCTGCTGGGCGCGGCCCACGCCGCGTCGCGGGCCCAGAAGCTGGATGACGCTGAAGAGGGCGCGCCCCATCGCCGTCTCGCGGTAGCCGTCCACCATGCGCTCACCCAGCAGGGCATAGCCCTCCTCGGGGGGCACGTCGGGGTGCAGCTCCTGGGCGGCGACGCGGACGGCGGAGCACCAGATGTCGAAGTCGTAGGCGGGCCGGAGCTTCTTCTTCAGGTCCAGGCCGACCTCGTGCAGGCGGTCTCGCAGGACGGGCGTGACGCGCCCCGCGAGTCCCCTCACGAAGAGCCCTTCGAAGGTGTGCTCGAAGACGAGCTTCTCCGGCATGTTCACCAGTGTACTCTGGACCCATCTGGCGTTGCAGCGGGGAACGAAATCACCATGGGTCTCCAACGAGAGCTGGCCGTGCTGGCCATGAACGCGACGCCGCTGCCGGGCAAGACGAACTTCCTGGAGGAGCTGGGGTGGGTGACGCCGGTGCCGGCGGTCCGGGGCTCCATCGGGGCGGTGGCGCACGAGCCGTTCCTCGCGTTCGAGAACAAGCGGCTGTTCGACTTGCTGGTGGCCTTCACCATCGCGGACTTCCCGGACGACGTGGGGTGCTCGGACTACTTCAATCCGCACAGCCCCTGGTACAACGTGTTCTACGGCGCCTATGGCGTGCGCTCGTACAAGCGGGACGGCAACCCCTGGGGTTTCCGGAGCGATGGACGGGTGGACGTGGAGGAGATGCTGGAGATTCCGCGGCTGGACTACAACTTCCTGACGGCGGGGGAGCTGGGGTGCCCGGCGTCGCGGATGTGTTTCGAGCCGCTGGAGGTGACGACGGGGCGGCAGGGCGCGTGGCACAGCGCGGACGTGGCCTGTCTCATCCCCAGCGGGTTGCATCGCACCGAGGACGCGCAGGCGCCGGACCTGAGCTACTACGCGGTGTTCGGCGTGCCGGAGGAGGACTACCTCGCCGGTGGCCGGGAGAGCTACGAGCCGGTGAGGATGCGAGGGCGCATGTACTTCCGCCCCGTCGCCGAGCGCCTCACCCTGGTCTGGGGAGGACTGTGCCCGGACACGCCGGACGGACAGGCGCTCATGCGCGCCATCCTCGACACGATGACGCCCGTGTACACGGGCGGGTGAGCCGCGTATCGCCCAGGAGCCGACAGCGCGCCACCGCTGCGTGGGTGCGCATCCTCGCGCGCCGGTAGCCTCCACAGGATGAAACGAAGGACTGGCTCGAGAGTCGGGCTCCACCTCCTCGTCCTCATCCTCTGCGGCCTTTTCGCCTGCGCCCATGTCGATGAGGGGAGTGGCGGTGGTTTCGGGCGGAACAGCGCGGAAGCACGCATCACCCACCTGATTTCGGAGGGTCGGTTCGCGGAAGCCGAAGCGCTGGTGTCCGAATCAGCAGCCTCGGGACTCATCGAGTCCTCCGCCGCGACGGCCTTTCGCCGTCACATCGCGGACCTCTCGATGAAGCTCGGAGAGATTCCCGCCCGGCTCCAACGCGTGCCGAACTTCCCCGCCAGGCTCAAGGACTTCACCCGTCACGACCTCCAGAAGATGTACGACGCGGAGAACTTCACCCTCGCGACGAAGAAGGAGCTGCAGACTGCGCTCAAGCTCCTCAAAGATGTGGCGAAGGACAACTCGCGACTCCTCCAGAAGCAGTGAGCCCCATGCACCCGAGCCCGCACGACCTGCTGCGACTGCTGTCCGAAGCCAAGCGCCTGGACTGGGGAAGTCCCGAGCAGCTCCGACTGCTCGAACGTCTGCGAACGAGCTGCCCCGCGCATGTGCCGGGTCTGCTCCTCTCCAGCCGGGCGCTCCTCTGGGGCAAGCCCGAGCCCACCGAGGACCCCGAGGCCTTCTTCGCCTCCGTCGAGCAGCTCCTTCACGAAGCCCTGGAGTCCTCCGACCGGAGCCCCGAGGCGCTCATCGGCATGGCCCGCTTCCAGAGCGTCGTCCGAGATTCGCCCCAACAAGCAGAGGCCCTCTATCAGGAAGCCTCCAACCGGGCGTTGAGTGCACTCGAGGAGTCCTGGGCCGGCCTCATCGAGTCCCTCGTGGAGCAGGGGAAGACCGAGGAGGCCGCGCGACTCGCCACCCGCGCTCGCGCCCTGTTCCCCGACTCCACCGCCATCGCCGAGGCCCACGGCTCCGGCGGACTCGACAAATGAACAGGGCCCGAGCCAACCGCCTCGGGCCCCGTGTTTCATGCAGACGGTGTCACGCGGCCTGACTGGGCCCGGACTCCACCGGCTTCACGGCGGGCCCGGCCGCGGGCGTCTTCTTGCGACCCCAGCGCCCCACCCGCTCCATCGCCGCGAACACCACCGGCACCACCAGCAGCGTCAGGAACGTGGACGTGATGACGCCGCCAATCACCGAGATGGCCATGGGCGCCCGGAACTCCGAGCCCGTCCCCGTGCCCACCGCCGTCGGCACCATGGCAATCGCCATCGCCGCGCTCGTCATCAGGATCGGACGCAACCGTCGAGGCCCCGCCTTCATCAGCGCCTCGTCCACCGAGTCACCCTCGCGCAGGTGCTGCAGCGCTCCGTCGATGAGCAGAATCGCGTTCTTCGTCACCAAGCCCATCAACAGGATGATGCCAATCATCGCGCCCATCGACAGGTGATAGCCCGTCAGCACCAATCCCAACAACGCGCCCACCAGCGCCAGCGGCAAGGACGCCATGATGGTGAACGGGTGCTTGAAGGACTCGAACTGGCTCGCCAGCACCATGTAGATGAACACGAACGCCAGCATGAAGGCCGTGCCGAACGCCTCGTTCTGCTCATCCATGCTCTTCATCTGGCCGTCATAGACAATCGTGTACCCCGGCGGCAGCGGCGCCAGCGCCACCTGCTCCTTCAGCTTCGCCGCGATGTTGCCCAGCGCCGCGCCCTTGCCCAGCTGTGAGAACACGGCAATCTGCCGCTCGCGGTTCTCGTGCTCGATGACGCTCGGCCCATCCCGCAGCTCCACGCTCGCCACGTCCGTCACCGGCCTCAGACCCCGGGGCGTGAACACCTCCAGCTGCCGCACCCGCTCCGGCGTGCTCCGGTCCTTCTCCGCCAGCCGCACCCGGATGTCCGTCTCCGTCGTGCCCTCGCGCAGCTTCGCCACCACGTCGCCACCAATCGCCAGTCGCAGCTGCGTCGCCAGCCCCGCCGCGTTGACGTCCGCGTCGCTCGCCCGCGCCCGGTCGATGTGCACCTGGAGCTCCGGCTTGGGCGGATTCGCCTCCACCCGCACGTCCGCCGTCCCCTCCAGCTTGCGCAGGATGTCGGCGATTCGCTCCGCCTCCACCTGCACCCGCGCCAGGTCCGGCCCCGTCACCCGCACCATGATGGGATAGAAGTCCCCCCCCATGCCCTCGAGGATGGGCGGGTCGCTCAGGTTCACCCGCGTGGCCACCAGCCCCGTGAGCAGCTCGCGCGCCTCCTCCTTCAACTGCGGGATGCCCTTGGTGCGCTCGCCCTTGCCCACCGTCAGCACGCGCAGCCGCGCCTTGTTCACGTCGCCGTTGGTGCCCACCACCGAGTAGACCGCCGTCACCTCCGGCAGCTTGCGCAGCAGCTCCTCCGCCTCCCCCGTGCGCGACTCCGTCTCCGCGATGCTCGCCGAGTCCGGCAGCTGCAAATCCACCATGAACTGCGAGCGGTCCTCCGCCGACAGGAACTCCAACCCCAGCCGGCTCGACGCGCCGAACGACACCACCAGCACCACCACGGTGATGCCCGTCGTCAGCCACTTGTGCGCGAGCACCCAGCGCAAGATGCGCTCGTACACGCGCTCCGTGCCATCCAGGAAGGCGCGCAGCCACGCCGCCACCGCGTTGTCCTGGTGCACCTCGCCCGGCCTGCGCTGCTTGGCGAGCCGCGCCGACAGCATCGGGTCCAGCGTGAAGGAGATGAACAGCGAGATGAGCACGGCGACCGAAATCGTGATGCCGAACTGCTTGAAGAACTGACCGACGATGCCCGGCATGAACGCCACCGGCACGAACACCGCCACCAGCGACAGCGTCGTCGCCAGCACCGCGAGGCCGACGTCGCGCGTGCCGTTGGCCGCCGCGCTCATCGGGTCCTCGCCCTTCTCCAGCCGGTGGGTGATCGCCTCGCGCACCACCACCGCGTCGTCGATGAGCAGGCCGATGGCCAGCGACAACCCCAGGAGCGTCATCTGGTTGAGCGTGTAGTCCAAGAGGTACATCGCGAAGAACGTCCCCAGCACCGACGTGGGCAGCGCCAGCGCGGAGATGAACGTGCCGCGACCATCCAGCAGGAACAGCAGGATGATGAGCACCGCCATCGCGCCGCCGAAGATGAGCGCCACCCACACCTCGTGCGCGTTCTCCTTGATGAGGTCCGACTGGTCGATGAGCAGCCGCGCCGTGAAGCCCTGCCCCACCTCCGGCCCCATGTCCTTGAGCACGCGCTTGACGTTGTCGCTCACCGCCATGGTGTTGGAGCCCGGCTGCTTCACCACGTCCAGGATGACGGCGTCCTGCCCGTTGAGCCGCGCCACCGTGCGCCGCTCCGCCACCCCGTCCGTCACCGTCGCGATCTCCTCCAGGCGCACCTGCGCGCCCGTGCGGCTGCGCGCCACCGGCAGCCGGCGGATCTCCTCCACATCCTTGAACTGCCCCAGCGAGCGCACCGTCAGCTCGCTCGAGCCCAGCTGCAGCCGGCCCGCCGGCAGGTCCAGGTTCTCCGCGCCCACCCGCTGGGCGATCTCCAGCGGGGACACGCCCGCCGCGCGCGCCTTGTCCAGGTCCAGGTCGATTTGAATCTCGCGCGTGTCGCCGCCGGTGATTCGCACCTCCGCCAC
This sequence comes from Myxococcus sp. AB025B, assembly GCF_006518215.1. Classification (NCBI taxonomy): domain Bacteria; kingdom Pseudomonadati; phylum Myxococcota; class Myxococcia; order Myxococcales; family Myxococcaceae; genus Myxococcus; species Myxococcus sp. AB025B. The sequence goes on along the minus strand of NZ_SRLW01000277.1, from coordinate 5,118 downwards.
GCCCTCCAGCTGCGCGAGCGCGGGCTTGATGCGGTCATCGATGAGCCGGCGCAAATCCTGGGAGCGCAGGTCCGCGGACACCGCGTACGTGAGGATGGGCGTGGCAGACAGGTCCACCCGGCCCACCACCGGCGCGTCCGCCGTCTGCGGCAGCTTGTTGGCGATGCCCGCCACCTTGTCGCGCACCTCCTGCACCGCGCGGTCAATGTTGGTGGACAGCTTGAACTGCACCACCACCGTGCTCAGGTTCTCGCGGCTCCAGGAGTGGATCTTGTCCACGCCGCTGATGCCCGCGACGGCATCCTCGATGGGCTTGACGACCTGGGTCTCGATTTCGCCCGGGCCCGCGCCCTTGTAGACGGTGCTGACGACCACGACGGGGAAGGCCACGTCTGGATACAGGTCCGTGCCCAGCCGCCCCAGGCCCATCAGGCCGAGGACGACGAGGCACAGCGACAGCATCGTGGTGAAGACGGGCCGACGGATGGAGACGTCGCTCAGGAGCATGGCGGCGTCCCTCTACTTCACGGTGACGCGCGAGCCCTGCGACAGGCTCGGCGTGGGGTGGTCGATGACCGACTCGAACTCGGAGCGCGCCAGCACCACCACCTCGCGCTCGCGCCGCTCCAGCACCTGCACGTCCACCCGCTTCACCTCGCCGCCCGAGCCGACGATGAGCACGTGGTCCCCGTTCGCCGAGGACAGCGCCGAGCCCGGCACCACCCGCGCGTCCTGGTCATCCCCCAGCTGGAGCACCGCGCGCGCCAGCGTGTGCGCCACGAAGCGGCCGTCCGCGTTGGGCACCGCCAGCTCCACCGGCACCCGACGCGTGGCCGGGTCCGCGGAGGGCAGGATGGTGCGCACCACCGCGTCCTCGGTGAAGGCGCCGCCGGCGATGGACTCCACCCGCACCTTCTGGCCGGGCTTGAGCCGGGCGCGCAGCGACTCCGCCACCGTCGTCTTGAGCAGGAGCGTGTCCAGCCGCTCCAGGTTGAACAGCGGCGTGCCCGGCCCCACCGTGGCGCCCGTCTGCTCCGGCGCGTCGATGAGCGTGCCCTCGAAGGGCGCCTTCAGGTCGTGCCGACGCCGGGCCGCCCGCGCCTGCGCCAGCTGCGCCTTGGCCGCGAGCAGCTGCGCCTGGGCCTGCGCCGCCTGCGCCGCGGTGGAGCGGTTCTGCAAATCACTCACCCCGCCCTCCTTCTGCAGCGTCTGGTTGCGCGCGGCCACATCCGCGGCCATGTCCGCGCCCGCCTGCGCCGCCGCCACCGCGGCCTCCGCCTGCGCCACCTGCGCGTCGGAAATCTCCACGTCCAATTGCCCCAGCACGTCCCCCTTCTTCACCACCGTCCCCTTGCCCACCTTCACCGCGGCCAGCCGCCCGCCCACCTCGAAGCCCACCTGGAGCATCTGCGCGGGGAACAGCGTGCCTGTCACCTCCTCGCGCGGCGCGGCCTTCACCGTGCGCGCGGACACCAGCTTCACGGAGGGCGGCGCGGCCTCCGTCTTGGCTCCGGCGGCGGGCGTGGAGGACGCATCCGCGCGGGAGCAGGCGGACACGGACAGCGTCGCGGCGACGAGCCCCGCCACGGCGAGCGCCCTGGGGGCGTTTTTGGAGAGGTTCACGGACGTTTCCTCGGGGTGTGACGGGTCTTCGCGCGGGCGGGTGCCCGTCGCGTGGAAGTCTTGGGCCGCTGCGCGCGCGCCGGAGTCCGGGCGGGAGCGGGCGTCTCGAAGCGCGGCACCGTGCCGCCTTCACACAGGCGCTGGAGCGTGTGCGCCCAGGCCGTCAGGTCCGGCTTCTGTTGCAAGTGAACCATGCGCTGGGCGAGCAGCACGAACGCGCCGACGATGAACGAGGCGAACAGCCGCGCGTCCATCTCCTGGTCCACCGCGCCCGCCTCTTGCAGCCGCCGGAAGTCGTGCGCCACGCGCTCCACCTGCGCGTCCGTCATGCGCCACAGGAGCGACTCGAAGGGCGTGCCCTGGCTGCCGTTGACGAGCACCGCGACGATGTCCCGGTGCGCCCACATCAGCTCGAGCGACTCCAGGTCGAAGTCGATTTCCGTCTGGAAGAAGCACTGGTAGCGCTCGGTGCGCTCCAGCCTGTCCCTGGGGCCGGGCAGCCCGTGCTCGCGCAGGTGGCGCTCCATCGCCTCCATCCGCCGCGAGTTCATCGCGTTGAGCCGCGCCTCGAACGACGTCAGCACCTGGGCGAACAGCGCCTCCTTCGACTCGAAGTGCAGATAGAAGGCGCCCTTGGAGAGGCCACACGCGGCGGTGATGTCCTCGATGCGCGCCCCGCGCAGCCCCTTGCGGGCGAACTCCGCGCGGGCGGCGGTCATCAGGGCTTCCCTGGCATGGGGGTCCGCGGGTCTCGGCATGACGGACCCGTTACTAACCCGCCAGTCAGTAATGACGCAATGTGAGTGAACGGCGGGTCAGAAACCCCACCGTCAGTCCACCTGGGAGGCCGGACTCACGGCTGGGGAGTACCCGCTCCCACACGCGCCAGGGCGGTGCAGAGGGGACACGCGGCGGGGCCGTGGGGCACGTCGCGGCGGTGCAGGTCCAGCACGGCGCGGGAGATTTCCGCCAGCTCGCGGCGCACCTCGCGCCGGGCGCCCTTCACGCGGGCGATGCTCATGTCGTCGTACTGGGTCGTCTGGTGACGCATCCAGGCGATGACGGCGGCCTCGGCGCGGCGCTCCACGGGGATGCGCTCCGTGCGGGCCACGGTGCCGCTACCCACGGGGGTGGCGTGCGCGGAGACGAGCACGGCCAGCTTCTTGGCGTGGGAAAGCCACGCGGGGGAGAAGGCGAGGAAGCGCAGGACGCTGTTGGCGAAGTCGACCTCGTACTGCTCCTGCTCGCGGGCGCGGCGGTCGCGGCCGGCGGCCAGCTTCCTGGCGTAGGCGGGGGTGGCGCGCTCGGCGTCCAGCGCGGCCTTGGCCTGGAGGATGTGCGGCTCGGGGGCCCACACGCCCCGGGAGAAGAGCTTGCGGCCCACCTTCTCCACCACCGTCCAGGTGGGGCCCGCGGCCTTCACGCGGCGGGTGAGCCCGGCGTCACCGGGAGGCAGCAGGACCCAGCCCTCCGGCACGGAGAGCACGCGGCCATCCGGGGCGCGCACGCGGCGGGGGTCCGAGGTGGGGGCGAACGTCAGGGATTCGGGCATGGCGGTGTCCGGGGGGCGGCTCACATAGCACGGGCGGGTCCAAAGCCTGCTAAATGGCGCCTCGCGCCCTGGCGGTCCGGGCGCGGGAGACACTCTTCGCGTGGGAAGTGCCGGCATGTCCCTCCTCAGGCTCACCTTCCTCGGCACCTCCGCCGCCCAGCCCACCCTGCACCGCAACCTGTCGGGCCTCGCGGTGAAGGCGGACACGGACCTGCTGCTGTTCGACTGCGGCGAGGGCAGCCAGCGGCAGATGGTGCGCTTCGGCACCGGCTTCACGGTGGACGCGGTCTTCTTCACGCACTTCCACGCCGACCACTACCTGGGAATCATCGGCTTCTTGCGCACGCTGGGGATGATGGGGCGCGAGCACGCCATCCACCTGTACGGTCCACCCCCGGCCAGGCGCCTGTTGCACCAGGCGGTGCACCTGGGCGTGGAGGCCATGTCCTTCCCCGTCGAGATCCACGAGGTGAAGGACGGCGACGTGGTGCGGCGCAACGGCTACGCGCTGCACGCCATCGGCGTGGACCACCGCATCAACGCGCTGGCGTACGCGCTGGTGGAGGACGAGCGGCCGGGGCGCTTCAACCTGGAGAAGGCGCGCGAGCTGGGGGTGCCGTCGGGGCCCAGCTTCGGCAAGCTGCAGAAGGGAGAGAGCGTCACGCTGGAGGACGGGCGCGTGGTGAAGCCCGAGGACGTGCTGGGCGCGCCGCGGCCGGGGCGCAAGCTGGTCATCTCCGGGGACACGCGGCCGTGCGCCGCGGTGGTGAAGGCGGCCCAGGACGCGGACCTGCTCATCCACGAGTCCACCTTCTCCGACGACGAGCAGGCGCGGGCGCTGGAGACCCATCACTCCACGGCGCGCGAGGCGGCGCGGGTGGCCCGCGAGGCGGGTGCGCGCCGGCTGGTGCTCACCCACCTGTCCAGCCGCCACGACACGGACCCCGCGAAGCTGCTCGCGCAGGCGCGCGAGGAGTACAAGGGGCCCTGTGAGGTGGCGTACGACGGCTTCACCCTGGAGCTGCCGCTGCGCGACTGACGCGCGGCGGCTCCGCGGGGACGCTCGGCTTCGTTACTGAATCTTCTCCGCCTCGGCGCGCAGGGCGGTGGCCGACTCGGCGTCCACCTTCTGCAGGAGCTCCCACTCCATCTCCGGGTCGCGGTTGAAGGTGGTGCCGTCCGCGCGGGGAGCCGGGTCGTTGAACTCCGACTGCTGACGGCCGCCGCTCTGGGCGCCGCGGGACTCGGTGGACAGCTGCTTGTAGTACTCGATGGCGCACTGGCCGGGGCCGCGCTCGACGGCCTTCACCAGGTAGCGCACCTGGGTGGTGCCCAGCGACGAGGGGGCGCCGTGCATGAGCCACTCGGTGGACGCCTCGAAGCCCTCCTTGCCCGCGCGCATCGAGTAGCCCTTCTCCTTGAGGAGGGCCAGCGCCTGCGGCCAGACCTCGGCGGCGGGCTTGCGGTAGACGTGGGCACGCGCCTTGTCGTTGAGGAAGGCCTCGCGGCGGCGGCCGGCGCAGCCGGTGGCGGACGTCAGACAGAGGGCGGCGACGACGAGCAACGACAACGCCCCGAGGCGGGACTGGGACGGGTTCATGCGCTTGACTCCAGGGAATGTGAGACGGCCGGAACATCCCTCACCGCTGCCCCGTCGCCAAGTCCCCGGGGGGAAGGTTGCCGGGGACAACCATCTCATCGCGGCGGTCTACGCTCGGCGTGTGGGCTGGGGCGGGTGTGTGCCCACGTGTTCGAGGATCTGCGCGGAAACCAGGGCGGGCGCCTCCAGGGGAGCGAAGTGGCCCACGCCTGGGAGGAAGCGCACCTGGGGAGGCAGCTCGAACCAGGGCTCCAGGTCCTCGGTGAGTTCGCGGCCCAGGGCGCGGTCCTCCTCGGCCCAGACCAGGCGGAAGGGGGCGCGGATGCGGGGGTAGCCCTGGAGG
>NZ_SRLW01000276.1:0-13186 GCF_006518215.1 Myxococcus sp. AB025B | reverse complement strand
CCTCCAGCGTGTCCGCGAACAGGCGCCGATACAGGTAGATGTGGACGGCCACGGTGATGAGCCCCGTGAGCACCGCGAAGACGATGAAGCGCGCCGGTGAATCCATGTCCCCCAATACTCCCCCGAGCCCCACGCGCCGCAAGGCGCTCCTCCGTGAAGAAACGTGAATCCCCCGGCGTGTGCGCCCATGGCCCGCCTGCCCGCCCGGGAGGCACCAGGGTCCCTCCTGACGCGGGCCGATGACGCGACGTCACGTGCATGCCCGGGCGAGCAAGCTCACGCTCCGTGCTTCTCATTCCCCAAGGACACGATGTATGGACGGCCGCTTCTCGCTGGAGGCTGAGTGATGAGGATGGACAACCTGAGGGTGGGCGCGGGTCTCCCACTGTTCCTGGTGCTGGGCCTGCTGCTCGCAACGGGATGTGACGGTACACCCTCTCCCGAGGCCCTCCCCGAAGCGCGGACCTCCCGCTCCCTGGAGGCCGCGTCGTCCCGGGTCGCCGCCGGTGGCCAGCACTCGCTCTACGTCACCCCGCTCGGCACCGTGTGGGCCTGGGGTGGCAACGCGTCCGGACAGCTCGGCTCCGGCAGCATGTCCTTCCAGCGCGTCCTCGCCCGACAGGTGCCGGGACTGAAGGACGTCCTCGCCGTCTCGGCCGGCAACCTCCACTCGCTCGCGCTGCGCTCGGACCGCACCGTGTGGTCCTGGGGCGGCAACACCTCCGGGCAGCTCGGTGATGGCACCCTCGTCGACCGCGCCACGCCCCGTCCGGTGCCCGGCCTCTCCGAGGTGGTGTCGGTGGCCACCGGCGAGTTCCACTCGCTCGCGCTGCGCGCGGACGGCACCGTGTGGGCGTGGGGCAGCAACTTCTACGGACAGCTCGGCCGAGGCCACACGCAGCAGGGCCCCTCGCCCGCGCAGGTGGTGGGCCTGACGGACGTGGTGGCGCTCGCGGCGGGCTTCGACTTCTCCCTGGCCGTGCGCTCGGACGGCACCGTGTGGGCGTGGGGCGCGAACGCCTCCGGTCAGCTCGGCGATGGCACCACCACCCAGCGCCTGTTGCCCAAGCAGGTGCTCTCGCTCGACGGCGTCACCTCCGTGGCCGCGGGCCTCTATCACGCGCTCGCGCTGCGCAAGGACGGCACGGTGTGGAGCTGGGGCAGCAATGGCTCCGGGCAGCTCGGCGACGGTTCGTGGGCGGACCGCTCCACGCCGATGCAGGTGCTGGACGTGAAGCACGTCCGGTCCGTGAGCGCGCAGGAGGCCGGCTCGCTGGTGCTGCTCCAGGACGGCACCGTGGCCGCGTGGGGCCGCAACACGCAGGGGCAGCTCGGCGACGGCACCACGAACGACAGCAACTTCCCGGTGAAGACGAAGGGGCTGGGCTCGGTGACGGAGCTGTCCGCGGGAACCCAGCATGCGCTGGTGCTGCGCGCCGACGGCACGCTGTGGACGTGGGGCGGCGGCGCCTCCGGTCAGCTCGGCCATGGTGGCGCGGAGCGCCTGCTGTCACCCGAGGTCGTCACGCGCCTGTCCGGTGTCACCGCCGCCGCGTCCGGCAGCTTCCACTCCCTGGCCACGCTGTCGGATGGCTCGGTGTGGAGCTGGGGCCGCAACGCCAACGGGCAGCTCGGCGACGGCACCACCACCGAGCGCATCGTGCCGGTCCGGGTGACGAACCTCACCGCCATGGTCTCCGTCGCCGCGTCCGGGCATCACTCGCTCGCGCTGCGCTCGGACGGCACGGTGTGGAGCTGGGGGCGCAACGCCAACGGGCAGCTCGGCGACGGCTCCACGAGGGACCGCGCCATCCCCGCGCCCGTGGCGGGGCTCCAGGGGGTGACGTCGCTGGCCGCGGGGGGCGGGCATGTGCTGGCGCTGCGCGCGGACGGCACCGTCTGGGCGTGGGGCTACAACGGCGTGGGGCAGCTCGGCGACGGCACGACGAAGGACCGCCTCACTCCGATACAGGTGCCCGGCCTGTCCGGCATGGTGGCCGTGGCCGCGGGCACGTACTTCTCGCTGGCGCTGCGCTCGGACGGCACCGTGTGGGCGTGGGGCGACGGCTTCGAGGGGCAGCTCGGGGATGGGACCGGAGCCCAGCGCGTCGCGCCAGTGCAGGTGGTGGGGCTGACGCGCGTGGTGAGGCTCGCGGCGGGCGGGGCGCATGGGCTGGCGGTCCGCGACGACGGCACCGTGTGGGCCTGGGGCGACAACGCGGACGGACAGCTCGGTGACGGCTCGTGGACGGACCGCTTCCGCCCGGTGCAGACGGCGGGGCTCACGGGCGTCGAGTCGGTGTCCGGCGGCCAGTACCACTCGATGGCGGTGATGAAGGATGGGACGCTTCGCTCCTGGGGCGCGAACACGTACGGCCAGCTCGGCGATGGAAGCATCGCGTCGCGCGTGGTGCCCGGTGGAGTGCCCGGCATGTCGCAGGTGAAGGTGCTCGGCGCCAACTACATGCACGTGCTCGCGGTACGCCGCGATGGGCGGCTCCTGACGTGGGGCTACAACCGCTTCGGTCAGCTCGGCCTCGGCGCGGTGGGGTGGAGCGCGCAGCCCGTCCTGGTGCTGGGGCTGGGACAGGGACGGCGGCTGTCGGCGGGCAGCTCGCACTCGATGCTGGTGCGCTCCGATGGTGGGGTGCTGGCGTGGGGACAGAACACGTCCGGACAGCTGGGGGATGGCACCACCACGCACCGCGCGGCGCCCATCGCCGTGCAGGGCTTGCCGTGCACGCGCTCGGTGGCGACGGGGGCGCGGCACTCGCTGGCGCTCGCGTGTGATGGCTCCGTGTGGGCGTGGGGCGCGAACGCGCGTGGACAGCTCGGTGATGGCTCGCTCGAGCCGCGTGTCACGCCGGTCCCCGTCAGTGGCCTGCAGGGTGTGGTGGCCGTGGCCGCGGGCGGTGACGCGTCGATGGCGTTGCGCGCGGATGGCTCGCTGTGGACGTGGGGTGCCAACGAGCGCGGACAGCTGGGCGATGGCACCCATCTGGACCGCACCACACCCGCGCCGTTGAAGAGTCCGTCGAACATCGCCTCGATGGTGATGGGCGTCGGGCATGCGCTCGCGGTGGGCACGGACGGCGCGGTGTGGGCGTGGGGGACGAATGACAGCGGGCAGCTCGGCGATGGGAGCACGGTGTCCAGTGCCACGCCGATGCGGGTGAAGGGCCTGGAGGCGGCGACGGGTGTGAGCGCGGGGCTGTCCTACTCGCTGGCGGTGCTGAGTGACGGCACGGTGTGGGCGTGGGGCGCGAACACCAGCGGTCAGCTCGGCGACGGCACCAACGAGTCGCGCGGCACACCGAAGCCCGTGCCGCTGCTCGCGGGCATCAAGGCGGTGGCCGCGGGCGCGCATCACGTGATGGCGCTGAGCCAGGACGGCTCGGTGTGGGGGTGGGGCGACAACGGCTACGGGCAGTTGGGGGACGGCACGCACTTCCTGCGCTTCAAGCCGGTGCCGGTGGTGGAGCTGTCCAACGTGGCGGAGGTCGTCGCCGGTGAGCAGCACACGCTGGCGCTGCTGGGCGATGAGAGCGTGCGCTCCTGGGGCAGCCACGAGTATGGCCAGCTGGGTGACGTGGAGTCCGGGCCGCGGACGATGCCCGTGGATGTGAAGCTGCCGACGTCGAAGGACTTCGCGCCCGTGGTCACCGTGCGCGCCTGGCATCAGCATGCCGCGGCGGTGCTGGCCGACGGCTCCGTGCAGACGTGGGGCATCAACTCCCACGGGCAGCTCGGAGATGGCACCACGGAGAGCCGGTCCATGCCCACGACGGTGGAGGGCCTGACGAAGATGCGCGACGTCGCTCCGGGCGCGTGGCACACGCTGGCGCTGGCCGAGGACGGCACGGTGTGGGCGTGGGGCAACAACGTCTTCGGACAGCTCGGCGACGGCACCACGACGAACCACACGCGGCCGGTGCAGGTGCTCGGCCTCCTGAATGTCGTGGCCATCGCCGCGGGCAGCTACCACTCGCTCGCGGTGGACGCGGACGGCGCCGTGTGGAGCTGGGGCTACAACGTCTTCGGGCAGCTCGGCGACGGCACGGCCGAGGCGCGCGCGTTGCCCACGCGCATGGTGGACATCGACGGCGCGGTGGCCGTGTCGGGTGGTGACCACCACTCGCTGGTGCTGCGCGGCGACGGGACGCTCTGGGCCTGCGGCCACAATGCCTACGGGCAGCTCGGCGAGGGGACGGCGACCAACCGGATGACCCCCATGAAGGTGATGGACCTGGAGGGCGTGAGCGCCGTGCAGGCGGGGGGCTATCACTCGCTGGCGCTGCGCTCCGACGGGACGGTGTGGTCCTGGGGCGACAACAGCCACGGTCAGCTGGGCGATGGGAGCCTGTCGACGCGCATCTACCCGGAGCCCGTCCCGGGCCTCTCGGCGGTGAAGCGCCTGGGCGCGGGCGCCTACCACTCCTTCGCCGTGGGCGACGAGGTGTGGACGTGGGGACGCAACTCGCACGGGCAACTGGGCACGGACGACTGCGACAACCGGCTGGAGGCGACGCCGGTGAAGGGGCTCGCCGGCGCGAGGATGGTGTCGGGCGGCGGCGAGTTCTCCGTGGCCCTCGACATGGAGGGACAGGCGCGCAGCTGGGGCACGAACTTCCACGGCACGCTGGGCGTGGGGCTCCCTGGTCAGCGGGCCGTGCCGGGCGTCGTGTCCCTGCCCTGAGTCGAGCCCTCGTCGTCCGGAGCGGGTGTGGACCCACCGCTCCGGGCGCCGTGCCCGAAGCTCAGAACCGCAGCCCGGGGCCCAGCCGCTTGATGAGCGGAGCCAGTTCGTCCGGGTCCAGGCCGATGTCGAGCAGCTCCAGGCGACGCAGCGACGGCAGGGACTTGGGCGAGCGGAACGCCAGCGCGCCCTCCTCGGTGACCTCGTTGCGCGACAGCTCCAGTCGCTCCAGGCGGGGCAGTCCCTTGCTCTTCGAGAGCGCCACCGCCGCTTCATCGCTCAAGTCATTGCGGTTGAGCGCCAGCCACTGGAGCGTCTCCAGGCCCTTGGCGCGGGCGAGCGTCGCCACGCCGTCGTCGGACAGGCCGCTCCCGGACAGGTACAGCCGCTCCCAGGGGACGGTCGCCTTCGCGAGCACCGCGGCGCCCTCGTCCGACAGCGCGCTGCTGGAGAAGCTCACCGAGCGCAGCGTTGGCAGCACCGGCTGCTCCGTGAGCGCGCGCAGGGACGCGTCCGTGGCGCCCGCGAGCACCAGCCCCGACAGTCGCTCCGTGCGAGGCGTGGACACCAGGGCCCGGACCGCGGCGTCGACCCCCGAGCCCTTCAGCCGCAGCCAGCGCACCTGGGAGAACCAGGGCTGCTCGGCGGCGAGCCCCAGACCCACACCGTCCCGGACCGCCACGCACAGTCGCGACACCGGCTCCCGCGCGAACAGCTCGTGCCCGTGCAGGGCCAGCTTGTCCTCGGCGAGGTCCAGCTCCTCGATGAAGCCCCGGTGGTAGGTGGGCTCGTGCACGCGCGCGTCGCGCAGGGGCTTGAGCCAGGCCGCGCCATGCTCGTCGAGCAGCGCGCGCTGACGCAGCTGGAGCGACCTGCGTCGGGCCGGGTCCATGCGTCCAGGCAGCGCGAGCTGCACGCGGATGAACTCGGCGCGCGCGGGGTCCACCGCTTGAAGCGCGTCCGCGCAGGCGAGCCTCACCGCGTCGTCGTCGGGCGCCCGCACCACCTTCGAGAGCAGCGTGTCGAAGTCGCTCATCGTCCCAGCAGCTCCTTCACCTCGGCCTGCCAGCGCGCGCCCAGCTCCGGGTGCACCATGCGCACGTACGCGGCATAACCCTCCAGATACGCCGGGAAGTCCGGACGGCCGCGCGCCTGCGACTCCACGCCGTGCTTGCGGCAGTTGGCGAGGATGGCCTTGAAGCGGCGGCGTTCCTCGCGGGGAATGGCCACGCGCTGGTTGACGGTGAGCCCCGTCACCCGCTGGCGCCCTGCTTGTCGCATGACACGGCGCTTGGGGGCGTTCTCCGTGAAGCCCTCCTGCTGGAGGATGGCGTTCACCCACCAGAAGAAGCGGCCCAGCTTCTCCGGCGGCTTCGCGAAGGAGAAGGACAGGTCGTCCGCGTAGCGCGTGTACGCGGCGCCGGCCTTCGTCGCCAGCGCGTGCAGGCGCGCGTCCATGCGGCGACAGACGAGGTTGGCGATGGCGGGCGAGGTCGGCGCGCCCTGCGGCAGCACGCCCGGCCACACCACGGTGCCGTCCGGCAGCGTGGGGCGCCAGGTGGTGAGCCCCGCGAGCGTGGAGGCCACCTCGTCGTTGTAACCGTACGCCTCGAAGAGGCCCTTCACGCGCCGGTAGTGCACGGTGGGGAAGAAGTCCTCCAGGTCCACGCGCACCACGACGTTCGCGCCCACGTGGGCGTTCGCATTCGTCACCGTGGAGCGGCCTGGGACGAAGCCGTGCACGGCGTCATGCGTGGGCAGGTGCGCGAGCAGCCCCTCGAGCAGGGCGCGCTGCGCGGACTTGAGCTTCTCGCGAGGCGCGCAGATGCGGCGCACGCCACCGGAGCGCTTGGGGGCCTCGAACTCCACGTAGCCGGAGCCAGGGCCGGAGCCGGGGCGCATCAGCGCCTCCAGCTCCGAGTCCTCCACGCCCACGAGGCGGGCCACGTCCTGTCGGCTCTCGAGCTTCGGCAGCGCGGGGAGGTCGGGCTTCTGCTTCACCTTGCCGCGCGAGTGGGGATACAGGCCGTAGAACCAGCCGGTGGGATTCCAGCCGCCCAGGGCCATGGGGCGGGGACGTCGCGGCGGCGCGATGCGCGTGTCGGGCAGGGACACGTCCGCGAGGCCCAGCTTGCGCACGGCGGCGCGCGCGGCGGTGGCCACGCGGGTGTCTGCGTCCTTCACGCGGCGACGCAGGTGCCCGGCGGCGATGAGGCGCGGGAAGAGCAGGGGGATGAGGCGCACGGCCTCCAGGCGCTCGCGCGGGTCCTGGCTGTTGAGGCGACGGGAGACGGCCTGGCTCCAGTGGCGGCTGACGTAGAAGCGGGCGACCTCGTACTCGGCGAGACCCTGGTGGCGCTCGAGCAGACCGGTGATGCGGCTGAAGTTCCCCTCGGGGTCCTCCATCAACGGCTTGAGCTCGAGGAGGAGTGAGACCAGGTCCATTCACGTGCTCCGGGACCACCGATGAGACTGCGCGCTCCTGGGGACGCCGCCACCTGCACGGCAGAGGCGGACGAGGTCGGGGAAGCCCGCCAGGCGGACCTCGTACCGCGTCGTCCTTCAATGGGTGTCATGGGCAGCCGCGACGTGACATCGCGGACGGAAGGCTGGCTGCACGCGACCCCAGGAGCGGAGCGAAGCTGACCACATCCTTCACGATGAAGGAAGGTCGTCCAGCTCGGCCGGGCCCTCTTCGTCCATCAGGGCGAGCAGCGCTTCGCGCGGGCCTCCGGGAGCCCGGCGCACCAGGGAATCGAGGAGTCGTCCCTGGGCGCGCACGCGCTCACCGTGGGCGCGCATGGCCCCCAGCGCGTCGGCTTCCATGGACGGGCGGGACAGCACGTCGAGGTTGTGGAGCAGCTCGCGTCGGTTGCGCGGCGCGGTGAGGCTCGCGCTGACGCCCGGCTGGGAGAGGGAGTAGCGGTAGCAGTCCACGGCCGTCGGGAGGGGCGTGTCCTGGGGCTCGCCGGGGATGGGCTTGAGCAGCCGGCCGTAGGAGGTGGTGGTGAAGGTGAGGACACCGGTGCCGCGGCGTCGGGCCTCGGGGAGGAAGGTGACCTCGGCGCCCGGGTGCGCGGCGCTGTGGCGGGTCATCACCACGGGCCAGTCGTGTCGGTCGAGGGCGTCTCGCGCGAGGTCTCTCAGGTGCGTGGAGAAGCCGAAGGCGCGCAGCTTGCCCTCCGCGCGGAGCTGCTCCAGCACGGCGTGGTTCTCGTCGGAGAGGCGCTCGGGTGCGCGGACCCAGAAGAGCAGGAAGACATCGAGCCAGGTGGTGCGCAGACGGCGCAGCGCGGACTCCACGTCACGACGGATGGCGGCGGCGCCCGAGTGGTAGGTGCCCGCGATGATGACGGACTGCTCGCGCGTGCTCCGGCCTCCCCGGAGGAACTGCGTCAGCGCGGCGTAGCGGGGCTCCCAGAAGAACGTGTCGATGCCGGCGTCGCGGGCCTCGAAGAAGGGCTCGCGCGTGGTGAGGTGCGCGCCGGAGAGGACGAGGGGAGAGACCGTCAGGCCCGTGCGGCCGAGTGGCCGTGCGCTGGCTCGTGGGACGAAGGGCCTTGGCGCGGGGCGCTCCCGGGGGCGCGAGGAGGTGGTGGGGCGCTGACGTGCCAGCTCGGGTTCGTCCGCGAAGAGGGGCTCGGGGAAGGTGAGCGCGAGGGCTCGCAGATGGGGGACGACGCGGGGGGACTCGGTGGTGCCGCCGAGGGACTCACGGAGTCGGGCGAAGGCGTCGTCGTCCGCGCGACGCAGGCGCCACGTCCACGCGGCGATGCGCAGGTCCACGGTGTCGTCCGTGGCGGGCTGGCGAAGGAGCGCGTCGAGGCGGGCGTCGAGCGTCTCACAGGACTCCAGGGGCGAGGCCGCCGCCGTGCGGACCATGAGCTCGGTGTCGCGTGACAGGCACAGGAGCGCGCGCAGTTCCGTGTCTCCGCCCTCGGGCGAGAGGTGCTCCGCGGCGCGGGCACGTATCCACGGGTCCGGTGAGCCGCAGCAGGCGAGGGCCACGACGGTATCGAGAGCGGGGGCTTCAGCGCTCTCGGGCGAGGGCCGCTCGGCGGGGCGGGATTGCATCCACGCGTCAGGCGGGCCACTGCGTGTGAGCGCCTCGGGCGCTGAGGTCTCATTTCTCGCAGCGGGGTGAGTGCGCATCGCTGGCGCAGGCGGACCGCTGCGTGTGAGCGCCTCGGGCGCTGAAGTCTCATTTCTCGCAGCGGGGTGAGTCCGCATCGCTGGAGCAGGCGGACCGCTGCGTGTGAGCGCCTTGGGCGCTGAAGTCTCATTTCTCGCAGCGGGGTGAGTCCGCATCGCTGGAGCAGGCGGACCGCTGCGTGTGAGCGCCTCGGGCGCTGAAGTCTCATTTCTCGCAGCGGGGTGAGTGCGCATCGCTGGAGCAGGCGGACCGCTGCGTGTGAGCGCCTCTGGCGCAAGGGCCTCATCGCACTCGGTGGAGAGCGGCTCCCTGGAGTGGGCTCTCTTCCTTGGCGCACGCGAACCGTTGCGTGCGAACTCTTCGGTGGACTGGGGCGCTGGGGCGTCGTTGTCCTCGGACGAGGGATGGCCCGTTGCTCGGGTGCGCATCCCAGCGCCGGGTGAGTCGCCGCGTGCGAGCATCTCGGTTGCGGGGCCTTCGTCAGCGAGCTCACGTGCGTGTGTGAGCACCCACTCCAGTGCCTGGCGTCGCACGGTGGCGTCGGCGTCGTGGAGACAGACGTGTGCGGCGTCGTCCACGTCCAGCACGGCGGCTCGCAGCCACGGGTCTTCGTGGGCACGGGCCTGCTGTCGCTCCGCGTCGCTGAGCCCACCCAGCACGGACAACGCGGCCAGGGCCGTCGCGCTCGTCGCGGAGTCCTCGTCCCATGCGAACTGTCGGAGCACGTCGAGGTCCTGCTGATGGGCCGCGGCGGAGGCAACGGCCCTGCGCTCTCTCGCCGTCCGTGCCTTGGGCGCGAAGGCCATCAGCGCCTCGACGAAGTCGTCGAACGCGGCGCGGGCCTTGGGCCGTTGCTCCCACGCCGCGATGACCTCCTCGCGCACCGTCTCGTCCCCGTCGCCGAGTGCATTCAACACGTCGCGACGATGCGCCGGAGCATGCACGAGCGCACCGAGCGCGGCGCGGCGGTACGCGGCGTCCGGATGCGCCATCCAGGCACGAAGCTGGGACACGGGGTCCTGGAGACCGTGCTTCACCGCGATGAGCCCGGCCCACGCCAACGCACCGGGCCTGGGCTTAGGGAGGGACTCGAGGACTCTTTTAGCGAGCGCGACCTCATCCACGGTCGGTCGGTCGAGCAACGCCTGCGCCTCTTCGCGCGCATGCGGGACACGCGGCTCGTCCAGCCAGCGCATCGCGAGGCGGATGGCCTCGACGTCCTTCCGCTCCCTCAACCGCCGCCGCGCGAGTGCACGCAGTGGCTCATGTGGATCTCCCAGCCACTCCACCAGCTCACGCGCGGAGACGGACTCGGCGGAGCGTGCCTCCAGCCGCGCGGTGGTCACCGCCGGGTCCTCGCTGGAGAGAGGCTCGGCTCCGGGCGCCACCGCGGGAGCCACGAGCGGCGCGGGGAGCGGGACGTCGTCCCGCGCGCCGGTGTTCCACTCGGACTCCAGCCACGCCACCGCCGCGCGCACGGGGCCTTGGGTGTGTCTCGCCGCGGCCTGCCGGACCTCTTGCCGCAGGGCTTCGTCCTCCGCGCCCAGCCACGCCAGGGCCTGCACCGACGCGTGGCGCACGCGCCAGAACGGGTCCTCCAGCGCCGCCAGCAACACCTCCACGGCGTCCGCCCCCGCGACGGAGGCCGAGGCGCGCACCGCGGCCCGCCGCACCCACCACACGGGCTCCTGCCGCACGGCCCGCGTCGCGGGCGCGAGCAGGTCCTTCGCCCCCAGCCGCGCGAGCGCGCGCCACGCCCTGTCCCGCACCATCGGCATGGCGTCTCCGAGTGACTCCAGGAGCGCGGGCGCGAAGCGTCCGTCCCGCGCGTCCCCCAGTCGCCGCGCGGCGATGGCGCGCACCTGCGCGTCCTCGTCCGTGAGCAGCGCCTGCCTCAGCGCGTAGCGCCCGTCGAGCCGCGAGCCGTCGACGGTGCCCGCCGCCTCGCGCCGCACCGTGACGTCCTCGTCGAGCAACCGCACGGTGGCCAGGTCCCAGTCGAGCATCGCCCGCGGACTCTATGCGCCCTGGTACACTGCGGACATGCCCGACATGCTGGCCATCATCAGCAAGGCGATTTTCGAGAAGGAGGCCGTCGGTCTGTCTCCCGGCAAGGTGCTGCCCACGGACCGCTATCGCAGTCAGAGCAAGCACCTGGCGCCGCTCGAGAATGGCGGTCGCCTCTTCCTCGTCACCGTGCGGCCCCCTGACGAGGCCCTGTGGCTCGTCGCCGTGCTCGAAGGGCTGTCCCTGGATGACGACGGCTGGGTGGGCCGCAAGAACCGCGTGCCCATCACCGACGTCACCACCGCCATCCCCAAGCTGCGCTTCGAGTCTGGCAAGGGAATCCAGGCCGCGAAGGGCGCGCTGGGCATGTCGCTCCAGACGCCGCGCACGCTCACCGCGGGAGACGTGGAGCTGCTCCTCTCCAGCGCGGGCGCAGGCCCCCTCAATCTCACCGCGCACCAGGAGGGCTCGGCCCTGCCGTGTCTGTGCAAGCAGTGCCTGCCCGCGAGCCAGGAGCACGCGGAGGTCCAGGGCATGCGCTTCGTCCGCGCCCAGGTCGAGACGGACGGCAGGCTGCTCTACTACTGGATGCCCGAGGAGCTCACGAAGCAGGCGCGCGCGGTCTCCAACGCGGTTCGCGGCGCGCTCGTCGGACGGCTCGGGGCCTGAGTCGGGCAGGGCACTTCGTCCGCGCCCAACGCTGATTGTCGAGGAACGGCGCGGTCCGCCGGGGTCGGGCAACGCGTGCGCTCATCGCCACCGTCGCGGCTCGGAGGGGCGATAGCCCCTCGCCCGTGGGACTACGGCTTCGTGTCCGGAGCGGACAGCTCGGAGCCGATCTGCCGCCACTCCTGCGCGTAGGCGCCGCGGGTGAACGAGCGCAGGTCGTCGCTCGTCACGGTGCCCCGCGCCATCGCGGTGTCGAGCGCGCGGACCACGGCGGCCCGGTGCGGCTGCTCGACGTACGGGTTGCCCTCGCGGAACACCTCGCCGAAGAGCGACTCCAGCCGGCCATCCTGCTTCAGCCGCTCGACGATGCGGGCCTGCGAGGCGGGCTCGTCCGCGTGCGCGTGCAGCATCGCGGAGGCCATGCCGCCCTGCGCGTCCGCGTCGGAGAACTCCGAGAGCAGCTCCAGCTCCGCGTCCGCCCCGGCGATGGCCGAGGCCTCGGAGGCGGCGGGCGTCAGCGGGCCACCCCCCAGCGCCACCGCCGGCGTGGCGCGAGGCGTCGGACGGCGGTCCGGCTCGAAGTCGCTGCGCCCCTGGAACGGGCTCACCGCGCGAGTTGCCTGGGCGTCCTTCTTTCCGGGGCTCTGCTGCACGCCCTTGTTGGCGGCGGAATCCGCCCGCTCCGTGCTGGAGCGCTCCGGCAGGGAGCTCTTCGGCGACGACGAACGGTTTCCACCATCAATGCGCGACATGCGTGCGCTCCAGGAAGACTGCGAGCCGGTGCTGACATGGCTCCGGGAAGTCTCAGGGAAGTTATCGGACGCCCCCGGCGCCAGTTGCGTCCAGCCTGAAGGTGGCTCCTCCGTCGACTGTGCGCGAGTCGAATGACCACCGGTAGACAATCCAATTCGTTCAGCAACTACCGGCGTTTGGCGGCGGGGGTGGGAGGGAACAGGCACTCCAGCCCACGCACCACGTCATCCCGCCAGGCCGTGTAGTTGTGACCTCCGCTGTACTCCCGGTCCTCCACCCGGTGGCCGCTGGCCCTCAACAGGGGGGCGATGCGTTGGTTTCCCTCCAGCAGCCCTTCGAACCGGCCGCAGCTCATCCACACCTCCAGCGGGCGGCGGGGCACCTGCCGCGCCAGGTCGAAGACGACGAACTCGTGGTTTTCCACCACGAAGGCGCCCGACTGGGACAGCACCCGCCCGAAGGTCTCCGGCGCGCGCAGGCCGATGAAGAGCGACATCAGTCCGCCCAGCGACGAGCCCAGCACCCCATGGGCGCCCGGGTGGTGGCGCTCGTCCACCAGGGACAGGTGCTCGCGGGCCAGGGGCAGCACCTTCCACACCAACAGGCCCACCGTGTACTCGCTGCACGCGTACTCCACGTCGCGCATGGGGCCGCCGTGGGAGACGAGCGCCAGGGCGATGGGGCGCATGCGGCCATCGGCGATGAGCGTGTCCACCAGCTCCGGCAGCCGCACGCGGCGCAGGTACTCCTCGCCGTCGAGCACCACCACCAGCGGCACGGGCCCCTTGGTCGGCGGGGCGTACAGGTGCACGGTGCGCTGGCCCGTCAGGCCCGTGTCGGACATGTCCACGCGGTGCCGGGTGACGCGGCCTCGGGGGAGGCCTCGGGGCCTGCGCGAGGGGAGGGCG
>NZ_SRLW01000275.1:0-13277 GCF_006518215.1 Myxococcus sp. AB025B | reverse complement strand
CCGATGCCCCGAGGCCACTCGCGCGGCCTGCCCACCCTCGGCCTCGGGCTCGCGATGTCGATGACCGCGTGCCGGTCCTCCTCCCAGACGCCGGACGACAACGCCGCGCACCTCGTCTCATCGGAGTCCGCGCCCTTCGTGGAAGCCCCTGCCCAGACGCCCTCATGGCTCGGCATCCCCGCCTCCGACTCGCGGGTGCAGGTCATCGGACGAGCGTATCGCTCCGGGACTCGCGTGGTCTTCTCCCACCCCGGCGTGACGATTCGCGTGCGGTTCTGGGGCGATGCCCTGCGCATGCGCCTCGACGACGCGGGGCCAGGCGGCGACACGAAGACCAACTACTTCGACGTCATCGTCGACGGGGGCGCGCCCCAGAAGCTGGAGGTGAAGGGCGGCGCGGCCACCTATCCGCTCGCCACCGGGCTTGCGCTGGGGCTCCACACGGTGGAGGTCCTCAAGCGCACCGAGACCTCCGTGGGCGTCACCACGCTCGAGGCGCTCGAGGTCCACGGAGAGCTCCGGGAGCCGCCGCCCCGCGCGGCGCTGCGGATGGAGTTCGTCGGAGACTCCATCACCTGCGGCTACGGCTCCGAGGTCTCCATCATCCCGCCCTCCCCTTCCTGGCGGGCGCCGACCTTCACCTCCAAGAACGAGAACCCCACGCGAGCCTACGCATGGCTCACGGCCCGGAAGCTGGGCGCGGAGGCCTCGCTCATCTGCCACTCGGGGCACGGCGTGTACCGCAACCTGGACCTGTCGACGACGGGACTGGTCCCCGCCCTCTACGAGCTCGCGGTCCCCGGCCACAGCGCGCCCTGGGATTCCTCGGGTGAATCACCGCACGTGATTGTCATCAACGCCGGGAGCAACGACACCCTCGCCGGTCACGGCACCGACGTGTTCCTCCCGGATGAAGCGGCCTTCAAGTCCGCCTATCGGACGTTCCTCACGCGCCTGCGCACGCTGCATCCGCGAGCACACCTCGTGTGTACGCTGGGCAGCATGACGGATGGCTACAAGCAGCACGAGCAGGGCGGCCAGGTGACCTCCGTCCACGTGGGCGACTGGCTCACCGAGCTGGTCGCGGAGCGCCATCAACAGGGCGACACGCGCGTCCACCGCCATGTCATGGCCGTGCAGAATCCGTCCGTGGACGGAGTCGCCGAGGACTGGCATCCGTCCGCCGCCACACACGCGAAGATGGCCGAGGCGCTGAGCCGCTTCATCCAGGACGTGATTCGCCAATAAGGCATCTGCCAACAAGCCACGCCGTGGACAGGAGAATGCTCTGTCCTCATTGAACGACACACGTGTCCAACGGCTGATGGAGCGACCTGGCAGGCCATTGGGCTCACATGCACGGTGTGCCATGCTTTGGCCATGGCGGACACGCTCGAGTCAGACGCTCCCGTTTCCGAAGGATTGGACCGCCGTCGCTTCCTGACGTGGGTCGTCGCTTCTCCCACGTTGATGATTGCGGCCCGGCTGGGGCTCGACGTGCCCACGGCCCAGGCCGCGCAGCCCGAGGAGACGGCGGCGGCGACGATGAACCTCTACCTGACGCTCCAGGAGGACGGACGCGTCACCACCACCCTTCCACGCACGGAGATGGGCCAGGGCATCACCACCGCCGTGGCCATGCTCGTCGCGGAGGAGCTCGACGTCGCGCTCGACGCGGTCTCCATCCTCCACGAGGACGCGGACTCGCGGTGGTTCACCCAGCTCACGGGCATGTCCACCACGATGCGCCTCCTGTCCGGGCCGCTTCGCGCCGCGGCGGCGGACGCGCGGGCCCGGCTCGTCACGGCGGCGGCGCTGCGCTGGCGGGTCCTCGCGCCCACGCTCACCACCGCGCGGGGCGTGGTGAGCGCGCCCGATGGTCGACGCGCCGGCTATGGCGAGCTGGCGCAGGATGCCGCTCGCGTGGTGCTGCCGCTGGTCTCCACGCAGCCCAAGCCGGTGAGCCAGTACACGCTGGTGGGTCAGCCCACCGGGCGCATCGACGCGCGGGACATCGTCACGGGGGCGACCCGGCACGCCCTGGACCTGGACCTCCCCGAGGCGCTCCCCACGGTGGTGGCGAGACCTCCCACGCTGCGCGGCACCGTCCGCACCGTCGACGACGCGGCGGCGCGGGCCATGGGCGGCGTGGTGGACGTGGTCTCGCTGGGCACCGGCGTGGCGGTGGTGGCCCGGACCTTCGGACAGGCGCTCGCGGCCCGCGCGGCGCTGCGCATCACCTGGACGCCCGGCCCCGCCAGCGCGCTGTCCGGCGCGGACATCCGCACGCGCTTGCGCGACGGCATCGGCGCGCGGCCCCTGCCGCCGTTGTTCACGACGCGCACGCTGGAGGGGAGATTCGACTTCCCCTACCTGGCGCACGCCCCCATGGAGACGCAGAGCTGCGTGGCGCGCGTGCAGGGTGGACTGGCGGAGGTCTGGGTGGGGACGCAGGACCCGAAGCATGCCCAGCGTGAGGTGGCGCGGGCGCTCGGCTGGACTTTGACGCCGTGGAAGGTGACGGTGCACACCGTGCGCGCGGGCGGTGGCTTCGGCCGCAGGTTCTTCAACGAGGCGGCGGTGGAGGCCGCGCTCGTGTCGAAGGCCATCGGCAAGCCGGTGAAGCTGATGTGGAGCCGGGACGATGACATGCGCCACGGGCGCTTCCGTCCCGCGAGCCACCACCGCATCCTCGCCCACCTGGGTCTGGGCGGGCGCATCCTGGGCTGGCACCACCGCGCCGCCATCCCCACCCTGGAGGTGCCGCACGGCTTCGGCGACGTCGTCACCGCGCTGGTCGGAGAAGTGCTCCCGGAGGTCACCGGCGCGGTGTTCTTCGCGCTGTCGCAGAAGCTCCCCTATTCGTTCGGACAGGTGAGCCACGAGCTGCGCGACATCTCCATCCCGATTCCCACCGCGTCCTTCCGCTCGGTGTTCACCAGCCAGGTCGGCGTGTCGAACGAGGTCTTCGTCGACCAGCTGGCGCGAGAGCTCCAGGTGGACCCGGTGACGCTGCGTCGCGAGCGGCTCGACTCGAACCGGCTCAAGGCGGTGCTGAACAAGGTGGTGGCGGAGGGGCAGTGGGGGCGCGCGCTGCCGCCCGGGGTGGCGCAGGGGGTCGCCGTGCTGGAGGAGTGGGGGAGCGCCATCGCGCACCTCATCGAGGTGGACGTCACCGGAGGGACGCCGCGGGTGCTGCGCATCGTCATCGCCGCGGACGTGGGCCTGCCCATCAACCCCAAGGGAATCGAGGCCCAGCTCCAGGGCGCGGCGGTGGACGCGATGTCCACCACGCTGAGCGCGGGCATCCACATCGACGCGGGCGCGGTGCGCGAGAGCAGCTATGCGGACTACCGCTGGATGCGCATGAAGCACGTCCCGGCCGACATCCAGGTGCACCTGGTGCGCTCGGATGACCGCGTGGGCGGCGTGGGTGAGCTGGGCTACCCCAGCGCCGCGGCCGCGCTGACGAACGCGATTGCGCGGGCCCGGGGCACGATGCCCACCCGCTTCCCCATCCTCGACGAGGGAGTCTGAGCATGCCGGCCCATCAGTTCATCCTCAATGGTCAGACGGTGTCGGTGGAGGCGCCCGAGGACCTGTCGCTCCTGTGGGTCCTGCGCGACGTGCTGGGCGTGACGGGGCCGAAGTATGGCTGCGGCGTGGGCGTGTGCGGCGCGTGCACCAGCCACCTGGACGGCGAGGCGTTCCGGCCGTGCATCCATCCGGTGGGCACGCTGCGGGGCCGCGAGGTGATGACCATCGAGGGGCTGGGCGCGCAGGGACTGCATCCGGTGCAGCAGGCCTGGATGACGGAGGACGTGGCCCAGTGCGGCTTCTGTCAGCCGGGGCAGATCATGGCCGCCGTCGCGCTGCTGAAGAAGAACGCCCACCCGTCCGACGCGGACATCGACGCGGCGATGAGCGACAACGTCTGCCGGTGCGGCACCTATGTCCGCATCCGCGCCGCCATCAAGCGCGCCGCCCTGCTGCTGCGAAGTGGTGCGACGGGTGGGTGACGGCTCGCGGGTGGAATGCCCACGAGCCTCGCGAGTGCTCAGCCGAGCTTCTTGCGCAGCCAGGTGTCCAGGGCGAAGCGGCCGGGCCCCACGGTCATCAGCACCACGGCGATGACCAGGTAGAGCAGGGGCAGCTCATAGCTGCCGGCATGGCCGACGAACGGGTCGCCCTTCACCACGGCGTGGACGTGCGTGGCGACGGCCATGGTGAAGAAGAGGCCCAGGGACGCCAGCGGCACGAGCAGGCCCAGCACCCAGGCGAGCCCGCCGCCGAACTCCGAGAGCGCGGCGAGCGCCTGGAGGATTCCCGGCACGGGCGCCTCGGCGCCCATCCAGGCGAACGGGTTCTGGATCTTCGACCAGCCGTGGAACATGAACGCGATGCCAGCGACGAGGCGCAGCAGCAGCAGGCCGACGCTGGGCGCCGTCGGCAGGGGCGCGGGGAACAGGGAGGCGAGCTTCATGATGAATCCTTCGAGGAGTCCGGGTTTGACCTGCGCGAGACATAATCCAGGTCGTCCCCTGTTGGGAGTTCTCGCCAATGGATTGGCCCATGCCTCATAAACAAGACATGCAGACACTGGAAGATGCGTGGACGTATCAGGAATGGGAGCTGTCCGCCGATTCGCGGCATCCCGGTTGGACCGCCGTCGAGCGGTTCTTGACGAGCACCCTGCCCGCCTTGCAGCCCGCGGCGCTCGCCCGCTTCGACTTCGACCGGCGCACGGGCGCCTTCCAGTTGACCCGGGCGCCCGTCGTCGCGACGAGCGACGACTTCCGTCCCTCCGACATCCTGGACGGCCTGCGTGGCCACACGTACATGGTGCTGGTCCTCCACACGCCGATGGAGATGAAGGACGTGTTCCCGGAATACGTCCTGTGCACCGAAGGCGCCCTCTCGTTCCCCCGGAGCGAGCACGTCTTCCACGCCCCTGTCATCGGGCTCGAAGAGACGCTGAAGCTGGGGCGACACGCCCTGGTGGTTTCACACGATGGTGACCCGCTGCACTGGATTTCATCGGCCTCGACCCCACGGTGAAGCGCACTCCGGCTCCGTCCGTGGCGTGACACACGGGTCGGGCGTCGTTGGTTTCGCGAGGGTCGCGGGCTAGCGTCCGCGCACATGAAACAAGTCTCCCAGTCCATCGAGGCGTTGAAGCAGTCGAAGCTGCTGGAGCTGACCCTCTCCGAGCCCATCTCGGCCGACGCGCTGGTGAAGGTCGTGAAGCCGCACTTCGGGACCCTGAGCTGGACGCCGCCCCCCAGCTATCGCGAGGCGCTCGCGCTGGGACTGTGCATCGCGGAGCGCAATCTCCAGGCGGACGGCCTGGACGTGGGCTTCTGGCTCTACGACGCGGAGGACATCGCCAGCGCGAACGAGGATCTGGTCCACCTGCCGGAGGGCGTCTCCATCGAGGAGGGCGTGGACCTCTCCACCAACCACCTGGTCGGCTTCGCGGAGGCGGGCGGCGAGGCCGTGTGGTGCTTCGACGTGAGCAAGCCGGGCCCGAATGGTGAGTACCCCATCTACTACCACCACCAGGACCAGCCGCGCGCCCGCGTGCTCGCGACCGGTGCGTGGCACAACCCCGAGGATGCCACGCCGGACTTCGAGTCCTTCCCGCAGTGGCTCGAGACGATGACCGCGGCCCTCACCGCCCCCAAGCCGCCGAGCTGGTTCAAGGACGTGGGCGCTCCCGGGATGACCTTCGCCGACAAGCGCCTGTCGCTGTAGTCCGGCGCCACGGCCCCCGAGTCGCGGGGGCCTTCGTGCCTCAGCGCGTGCTCGTCATGATGCCGCCCTGCTGGAGCAGCGCGAAGAGGTCCACGAGCGCCTCCGCCGGGAAGACGTACCCGTACTCCGCGTAGGCCGCGTCGCGGATGTCCGCCACGGAGCGACGGCCGTCCGCGTAGCTCGCGATGGCATCCGGCAGTTGGTAGAAGCGCAGCTCGCCCTCCCCCTGCTCCCGCAGCGCCGACGCGGCATCCCGGAACGCGGCCCGCACCGCGTCCACCCGGGGCTGGTCCGCTGGAGCCACCTTGCCCGCCAGCTCATCGAAGGAGGCCAGCTCCTTGCCCTTCACCCGTCGCGGGACGAAGGCACGGGCGCGGCGCTCCGCCTCCGTCACGGCGGGCTCCTTGAGCGAGACACCTCGCGCCTTGCCATCCGCCTCCACGCGCTCCAGGGCCTGCTCCTCGGCGCGGTCCAACAGCTTCGTCAGCGTCTTCACCGACGCGGCCGGCGCGCCCAACGGCTGGCACGAGCGCAAGGCCTCGCGCTCCCGCGCGTAGGCGGCGCGCACCACCGCGCGCGCGAGCCGGTAGGTGCCCGCGACCTGCTCGGCGGGCGCCGCGGCCAGGTCCTTGCGCGCCCGGAACTCGTCCTCCGCCACGCGACGGGCGCCGTGCACCGACACCAGCCGCGCCAGCTCCAGCGCCCCCGGGCCCTCCGCCCAGGCGGCGACGGTGATGGAGGCCAGCCCCGCGAACGCCGCGCGGTGCAGCTGCGTGGGGTCCACGTTCTCCGGCCGGTCCCCGCTCGTGTGATACGCGTCGTCCGGCCAGGTGGAGAACGCCACGCCGGGGATGCCGTGGTCATTGAAGAGCTGGTGGTCCGAGCCCCGGCCATAGCGCTCCAGGTGCATGTCCATCGGCTCGCGCGAGCCGGTGACGGAGCCGATGCGGAAGTCCTTGCGGGACGGATACGTCACCGCGTTGAAGCGGTTCATGAACGCCACCGTGGACTCCGTCACCGCGTTCACGAAGCTGCCCAGCCAGTCCGGCGTGTACGACGCGGAGAAGCGCGAGTGCACCTTCGTCAGGCTCGCGCCGAGCATGTCGAAGTTGTAGTGCGCCACCCGCCGCACCGGCTCGGCGCCGTGGCGCTCGAACCACTCGCGCGTCCCCTCGAACTCCGGCAGCCACAGCACCCGCACGGTGCGCACCGGAGGCGGCAGCACGCCCTCCCGGATGAGCGTGGTGTACGTGCGCACCATCTCCAGCACCGTGGCCGCGCCCGAGGCGTTGTCATTGGCCCCCGGCTTGTAATGGTCCAGGTGCGCGGTGAGGACAATCTCCTCGTCCGAGCGCTGGCCGGGGATGACGCCGCTGACGACGGAGTAGTGCCCCGGCTTCGTCTCGGTGGCGATGCTCACGTCCACCTTCATCGGGCCCGTCAGGAGCTGCGCTCGCAGCTCGCGCGCCTGGCGGTCGGTGAGCATGAACAGGAAGGGCGCCGGCTGCCCTTCCGGCCGAATCCCCGGCGGCACCACCGCCCAGCCAATCTGGTCGGGGAAGTCCCCATCCATGCGATGCGGCTGGTTCCAGGGCGGCGTCGAGTACGAGGAGAGCACGCCCACCGCGCCGAGCTTCCCGACCGCCCGGCGCAGGACCGCGACAGGGTGTCCCCGCGTGAGCACCACCTTGCCCTGGAAGTCCTTGCCCGCGTAGTCCGAGTCCTGGTTGCCCTGCCCCACGTCGACCAGCTCCAGCGCCTTGCCCTCGAAGCTGCCGCTGCGCAGCGCCAGCGCCATGGGCTGGTCCGCGTGCGACGTCACCTTGTAGCGGTGCGGCCCGGACACCCACAGCTCACCCCGGGTGGCGCGCCACTGGGGCTCCTGCTTCATCGGCTCCACGCGCACGTCCTGCAGCCCCACGGCCTTCGCGCTCGCGGCGACCCACTCCGCCGCCTGCCCGTAGCCCTCCGCGTTGTCCCGGGCCAGCAGCGACAGTCGCTGCACACCGTCATGGATGCGGTCCCCGGAGCTCTCCGAGATGAGGGCGCGCACCACGTCGTCCCTCAGCACCAGGCCCGTCGTGGGCGACACCGGCCCCACCGGGGACACCGGAGGCTGGGCGAAGGCGGGGAGCGACACGAGCACGGCGACGGACAGGAGCAGGCGAAGGCGCATGGAGGTCTCGGTGCAGGCAACTCAGCATCCCCCTTCGCTCGAGTCCAACCTCCATTGCATGCGGACCGACAGGTGACAGTTCGGGATGAACCCGGTGTTCCAGGGAGTCCACACCCTGGAGACTCCATGATTCCCACGCGCATCTTCCTGCGCATCGCCGGCGTGCTCGCGCTGGGCGGACTGACACATTGCACCCCCGCCGAGCCGGAGCGGGACGTCCCCGAGGCCACCGCGGCGGAGCCCACCGCGACCGCCGAGGCGGCGCTGAGCAGCTCCGCTCCCGGCAAGCGACTGTTCACCCACGCCTTCCCGAACACGAACGGACGCTCGTGCGCCACCTGTCACGTGCTCGACGACAGCACCGCGCTCAAGCCCGCGCACGTCCAGGCGCTGCATGCCTCCAACCCGCGGGACGTGCTCTTCCATCCCATCGACGCGGACGACCCGAACGCGGCGGTGCCCACGTACGAGCACCTGAAGAAGGGACTGGTCCGCGTCGTCCTGCCCCTTCCCGACAACATGGATGTCATCGACGCCCAGGGGCAGGTCATCACCCCCGCGGACAGGAAGGTCTTCGTCTGGCGAGGCGTGCCGAGCATCCAGGACGTGGCCCTCACCGGCCCCTTCTTCCAGCTCGACGGGCGTGAATCCAACCTGGAGGACCAGGCCCAGGCCGCCATCACCAGCCACAGCCAGGGTGGCGCCGTCCCCCGCTCACAGCTGCGCCAGCTGGCGAGCTTCCAGCGCGATGCGTTCACCTCGTCCCGCCCGCGCTTCGTCGCGAGCCTGCTCGACGCGGGCGTCCCGCTCTCGCGCATCCCGTCGCCCGAGGACTTCCTCTGGCTCACGCCCGCCGAGACGCGCGGACGCGAGGTCTTCAAGGTCGGCTGCGAGCCGTGCCACGGCAGCCCCACGCTGAGCCACATCTCCCAGCCGGCGATGCTGGAGCTCGCCTCCGGCTTCCCGGTGACGAAGCCCGACGGCAACGTCGTCTTCACGAACGTCCCGGGCACGGGCCCCGTCCCCGTGCAGGGCCAACGCCAGACACCCGACATCCTGAACATCGCCGTCGGAGGCTTCACGTACCTGGGACAGATTGGCCAGTTCCCCACGCTGTACAACGCCTCGCTGGAGCTGCCGCGCTACCGGTTCCGCTTCTACACGGACGGCACCCGGACACAGCAGGTGACGGACCTGCCCCCCATCCCCGTCACCGCGAGCGGAGACCCGTATGACCCGAACCCCGCCGTGGACGAGAACGGCGCGCCCATCGTCGGCCCCAACCTCTTTCCCCAGGCCTTCACCACGGACCCCGGTCGCGCGCTCGTCACCGGCAACCCGCTGGACTTCGAGGCCTTCGACATCCCCACCCTCCGAGGGGCCGCGCGGACGGCGCCGTACTTCCACGACAACAGCATCGAGACGCTGAAGGGCGTGGTCGACCTCTACAGCCAGTTCGTCATCCCCTTCACGTCCGCGCTCGAGCTGCCTCCCGTGCATCCCCCGGAGCTCCCCGGCGCACCGCCCGAGTCGCTCAGCCCCGCCCAGAAGCAGGACCTGCTGCGCTTCCTCGAGCGGCTCTGAAGACAGACGTGAAGGAGACCAACCCGCCAGCGTAGTCCGGCGGGCCTCGTCGACCAACCTGTCGTTGCCCCGTGGAGGATGCTCCTCGGGGCATGGTCGTTCTTCGCCTCGCGTGGCTTGTAATCCCGCCCGCGCCCGCTTCCCCACGGGCGCGGGCGTCCACCCCGGACGTCGCCTCTCGACAGGAGCCTCACCCTCATGGCCCTCGAGTCACCCGCCGTCCGCACCATCTTCGTTGGACTCATGCTGCTGGGCTTCGCCTGCTCGGACGACAAACCCAGACAGCCCGAGCCACCTCCTCCGCCTCCGCCGGTGGACCCGTGGGACGGCACCTATACGCCGCTGGTGGACCCCACGGACTGGGAGGACCCGGGCGAGTACGCGCCCTGCACCGCCACCGTCGCCCGCGGCACGACGTTCGACTGTGATTCGCCCGCGCTGTTCGACGTGTCGAAGTGCGACACGGCCTCGCTCGCCACCCTGGACCCGCAGGGCATCTACATGGTGGACCTGCGCAACCAGGACGCGTACCCGGACTTCGTCAGCGTGAGGGTGCCCCGGGGCGGTGGGGCGGGGACGATGGACGAGCGGCCCCTCACCCGACAGGAGCTGACGGGCCGCTTCCACTTCACCAGCCGCTTCGAGCTCGCGAACGCCCAGCGGCAGGTGGCGCTCCTGGGCTGTCAGGTCTCCCGCCCCGGCTATGTGACGGGCTGCTATGCCCGCTGCACCAACGGCAAGGTGGGCGGCACCGGGACCTTCGAGGCCGCGCGGATGACGTGGGGGCGGGGTGAGGCCGAGTCCTCGGGCGGGCTGCGGCTGCTCTCCGAGACCTTCGTGACGCCCGGACAGCCGGTGGATGTCTACGTCGACGGGCACCACGCCTATGTCGTGTCCGTCCCCTGGGGCTCCCGGACGCCGGGGGGCCTCACCGTCTTCGACATCCGCGACCGCGCCCGCCCCGTGCTGACAAAGAAGATATCCCTCTCCGGAGACTCCTACTGGAACGCGGCCTGGACGCGCGGTGACGCGCTCTACGTCGCGAGCAAGGACACGGGCGTCCTCGTCTTCGACATCACCGAGCGCGCCAACCCCACCTTCGTGCGCAACGTGCCCGGCGGCCCGCCCCTCAACGTCCACACGCTCTTCGTCGAGGGAGACCGGCTGTACGCGGTGTCACCCGGTCCCTCGGCCCACGGGGAGACGCTGCTGTTCGACATCTCCCAGCCGCTCGAGCCGGCCCTGCTCAACCGCATCGTCGTGTCCGACACGACGTCCTACCTGCCCTCGGCCCACGACAGCTTCGCCTATCAGGACCGGCTCTACGTCAACCACTTCAGCTCGGGCTATGTCGTCTTCGACGTGAAGGACGCGATGAACCCGAAGGAGCTGGGCGCCTACACCTTCGCGTCGGACAACAGCACGTCGATGAGCCACGCGGGCGCGGTGGGGACGTTCGGCGGGAGGACCATCGCGTTCGAGGGCGGCGAATACCAGGGCACCCACCTGCGCGTGCTGGACGTCACCGACCCCACGAACATCCCGCTCATCGGCCGGTACAAGCTGCGCAACCAGACGTCCATCCACAACATGGTCCTCAAGGACAAGCGTCTGTACATCGCCTACTACCACGAGGGCCTGCGCGTGCTGGACGTCTCCATTCCTCCCCAGCCGAAGCAGATCGCCCACTTCAACACCTTCCGCGAGGACGACCCGGAGCGCACCGACAACCTGCTCGAGGGCGCCATCGGCATCCGCGTGCCGGGCGACGGCCACGTCTACGTGGTGGACACCGCGCGCGGCCTGCTCATCTTCAACGAGCCCTGAGCTAGCGCCGGAAGAACGACGCCTGCTGGAAGCGCAGGCCGGCGAGGACCTGCTCCACCCTCGCCTCGGACAGCGCGCCGATGCGCGCGCCGAGGCGGGACTTCTCCACCGACTCGATCTGCGACACCACGACGACGCTCTGGCGGGGGAGGCCGCCCTCGCCGGGCTCCAGCAGGACGTTGCCGGGCTCGGCGGCGCGGTGCAGGTTGGAGGTGAGCGCGCAGACCACCACCGTGGTGATTCGCGAGTGGTTGAAGACGTCCTCCTGCACCACCACGTACGGATGCGAGTAGGCCGGCGCGGGGCCTCGCGAGTCATCGGGCGCGAGCCAGTACAGGTCGCCCCGGTCGATTCGCGACGTGTCGGGGATGGTCGTCATGGCGCAAGTATCTCCCGCGAAGCCCGGAGGCATGACCAGACAGGAGGGCCGCCTTCGTAGTCCCCCTGCCGCGCCGAGTGGGCGCGGCGGAACCCATCAGAAGGTCCCCCTCATGTCAGGAGAAAAATCCGTGCGTGTCACATCCTCCCTCGCCTGCATCACCCGCTGGCTCGTGTTGAGCCTGAGCCTCTTCGGAGCGAAGGCCTTCGCCGGCTACGTGGCCGCTCCGGATGGCACCGTCCTGCTCGGAATCGAGACCTCGAACCGCTACTACGTGGCGGGCGGGGCGCGCTTCTTCATCCCGCCGGCGCAGCACAGCCTCTACTCGGGCCGCTCGTTGGTGCCCCTGCCCCAGGCCACCATCGACTCGTACACCGAGCTCCCCATGGACGGCACCCTCTTCCGTCAGATTGGGACCGCACCCATCTACGTCGTCGTGGGTCAGCATTTCTGGTGGATTCCCAACCCCACGGAGCTGGACGTCTGGGATGACTGGAAGGAGGTCCACAACATCCCGAACAGCAACTGGAACGACCGCTTCATCGACTACACCTACGTCAAGAGCCTCCTGGTGCAGGAGCGCACGACGACTCAGGTCTACCTGTTCGTCGCCGGTGCCAAGTACCTGCTCACCGACCCCGCGGACATCGCGTACTTCGGTGGCTACGGCAGCGTGAAGACGGTGCCCCTGGGCACGCTCGCGAGCGTCTCGAACGAGCCGTTCTGCGGCGCAGTCGTCCGTGAGCGCTCCAGCAGCACCCTGTACGGGACGGGCTACATCAGCGGCCTCTCCGGCCTGCGCAAGTTCGTCACCAGCCACCCGACGCACGGGGTGGTTCCGGATGGGGCGCTCTCGGGACTCCCCACCATGTCCGCCGCGCTCTCCTGCATCTGGTAGGGAGCGCACTCGCGAGAGGGCCTGTCGCACGGGCCCTCTCGCGGTCCGACGTGTTCACCCCGGGTCGGATATGGCGGGCCCGACGAGCGTGTACGGGTCCGGGAATGCCGAGCGGATCGCCGCGACGAGCTTGGGCTCGAGCTCTGACCGCGTCGTTTCCTCCATCCACCGGAAGGAGCTGCTCAGCCGCTGGAAGAGCCGCATGAAGTAGAACGGGGACTGACCGTTCGTCGGCACGGCGCCGCTGCTCCAGCGACGAATCACGTGTGCCAGCTCCCTCATGGGTTCGAAGAACGACAGCGCGGTCGCCAGCTCGAGGCACTTCTCTTTTTCGCGTTGGGGGTGCAGCGCGACGAGCAGGTGCAGCATCGCCACCGGGTCGTCGCTTTCCAGCCAGGCGGCCACGACCGCCCCACGCTCGACGCCAAGCGCCTGCACCTCGCCCCAATCACGGGCGCGGCTGGACACCTCGGCCATCAGCTCAGTGAGGGTTCGCCGCGTCACCATGCGGCGATGATATGGCAGGGCACGGGTGGGCTACATCCTGGGAACCGCCGGCCGAGCAGGCTCCCACACCATTCGTCAGGGGCACCGCGGGCGCTTCAGTGCTAGTCCATGGGGCCATGTCCGGCGAATCACCCGTTCCGCCCCCTGGCGGC
>NZ_SRLW01000274.1:0-13282 GCF_006518215.1 Myxococcus sp. AB025B | reverse complement strand
TGATGGGGCAGGGGACGGCCCCGGTGTCGCGGGGCGTCGAGCAGGCCGAGCTGGTGCCGGTGCCCCTCCCGTCGTCGCCCGAGGCGCGCGCGGTGGAGGGGGCCCATCCCGAGCCTGTGGTGCCGGCTGGGGAGGCGACGCCTCCGGCGACGGTGGTGGCGCTGGGGCCGGGGGATGTGGCGCCGGAGCCGGAGGTGGCGAACCCGCCGCCGCAGCAGAACGACGAGATTGTCCCGGAGCAGCCGCAGACGGCGCAGTGGAAGTTGGAGAAGACGAAGCACATCGCGTCGGTGTTGGGGCGTGACGTGGAGCGGCTGGAGCGCGAGCGGGAGCTGGCGGAGTCGCGCGGGGACCTGGAGCGGGTGCGGCAGACGGAGATGCTCATCCAGCGTCACCGAGGCCGGCTGGTGAGCCTGGGGGAGGAGATCCAGGCGCTGAGCACGGAGGCCGCGGCGGAGGCCTTGCGGCAGTGAGGTGATGTGGCTACCGGAAACCGAGGCAGGCTTCCTGGTAGTCGAAGACACCCGTGCGATGGCCCTCCTCGAAGTAGTCCTTCAACGAGGCGTAGGGGACCTCGGGTGGGATGTCGATGGCGAGCAGGCCATGTCCGAACTCCGTGTCGCACCCGCGTCGCTTCAGCTCCTCGCGGATTCTGGGGATGTCGCTGGGATGTGTAACCAGGAGCTGGACGGTGCTGTGTCCGCTGGCTCGAACGAGCCCGGTGCACCGAAGCATGCCATCGGCCTCGGGCTCGGCGGAGACGACGTCGCCGCAGGCGTAGCCCCGCGTGATGAACGGGATGTTGTCCAACTCGTAGCCATCAGCCCGCGGGATGGTCCACATCGACTCGACGTCCGGGTTCCCATCGGAGTCCGTGCAGTAGAAGACGACCTTCCTGTGAGGGCTCATCGTGAGGTGTCCGGACAGACCGTGGCCGTGGTTCGAGCGCGAGCCGGCGGCATGAACCCATTCTACTCGAGTGGGCGGAGTCGCAGTGGCTCTTGGAGCGAGTGGGCTCGGGGTGTGTGGCTCCTCGTGCTCACGCTTTGCGCGCTGTTCACAGGGTGTTCCCCTGTCGGGGAGGAGGCAGCACGAGAGCCGGCTTCCTCGTCCCAGGCGGCGTGGCCGATTGTGGGGGGCACGGATGCTCCCGAGGATGTGGCCACGGTGGCGCTGCTCGCGCGTCGTACGCGGTGCAGTGAGCCGTCGCCGTTGTTGCTGTGCTCGGGCGTCCTCATCGCGCCGGACGTCGTGCTCACGGCGGCGCACTGTCTGGACCTGTTCGGGCCCGAGGGGGCGCACGAGGTCTTCCTCGGCCGGGAGTTGCTGCCGAGGCCGAGTGAGGAGGGGCGCTTCGTGCGGGTGGCTCGCGCGGTCGTCCATCCGCGGTATGAGCCGAAGACCCATGCGTACGACGTGGCGCTGCTGCGGCTCGCGAGCCCGGTGCATGTGACTGCCGCGCAGTTGCCGTCGAGTGACGTCGTCCCGGTGACCGGCGAGCTGGTGCGCGCGGTGGGCTATGGCGACACGAAGGATGTGGACGAGCCCGCGGGTCAACGACGCCAGGGGACCCTGCGGGTGACGGACGTCGAGCCCGCGTCCTTCCGGGCGGGACCGGCACCAGGCATGAGCTGCGTGGGAGACAGTGGCGGGCCGGTGTTCGCTCGTGACGACACGGGGCGGGACGTGCTCGTGGGCATCACGGTGAGCGGTGACGTCGCCTGTCGGGAGGAGGCGGTCAACGTGCGAGTGGACGCGTTGATGGTCGACTTCATCGAGCCCTTCCTCGCGCTGCCAGCGCCTGCGCAGGGCACGACGCTCTCTCCAGAGGCCCTGTGCCTGGAGGACTGTGAGAACGACGCCCAGTGCCCTTCCGGGCTCACGTGCGTCGTCACGGAGGGGACTGGGGGCCGGTGCCTGCTGCCCGCGCTCCGAGAGGGCGACTTCGGAGCCACCTGCACGGAGGACACGGCCTGTGGGGTTGGTGGTCTCTGTGCGCGGCTGGAGCCGGAAGGAACGGTCGCCTGTCGCTGCTTCACGCCCTGTGTTCCGCCACCGGACCCCGAACCCGAGTCACCGCGAGAGCCTTCCGGAGGCGGCTGTTCGACCACTTCCGGGCTCGCGATTTTCTGGGTCCTGCTGCTCGCGGGAGTCAAGCGGCGGCGCTGATCTTCTCTCGGGGTTCACTCGGCGGAAGGCCCATTTTTCGAGCGAAGAAGCTCGGTCCCGAGCCGCGTGTCTGATATTGTCTGGAGGTGCAAAACAGCGGAGAGGAATTGCGGCGGGCCATCCGCCGGCGGCCAGCAATGTACGTTGGCGACACCATGGAATTCGGCCTGGGGCAGCTCGTCGAAGTCCTGCTGTTGCTGGGGTTCCTCGGGGCGCGGAACGGGGGGGGGAGGGACATCTCCGTGGAGTTGCTGGCGGATGGCGCCTGTCGCGTCACCTTCGACCACTGGCCCTGGCCCGCCGGGTCCCGGGAGTCGGCGCTGTCGAGCCTCGAACGCTGGTTGTCTTTCGAGGGCATCGACTGGAGCACGCCACCTCCGCTGGGCTTGCCCCGAGGCGTCATCTCCCTGCCCCCCTACGTGGAACTGGGACTGGTCAATGCGCTCGCGCCCCGTCTGGACGTCATCGCGTGGGAGGGGGCCCACCATTGGCGGCGCTGCTACCGCGAAGGGCTCGCGGAGCCGGAGTCCTCCAGGAGCCTGATGGATGCGCCCTCTCCGCGCCACGCGGAGCAGGGGCTGTGCATCACGTTCACCCCGGATGCCTCCATCTTCGAGCCCGGTTCTCGCATGCGCTCCCAGCACATCCTGGAGCGGGTCCAGATCCTCTCGGCCATGCTCCCAGGCGTCACCTGGCGCCTGCGAGATGCCCTCGTGGGCCGTGAGAGCTGCTTCCGGCGGACGCGAGGGCTCGCGGACCTGTGCGACGAGCTCGTGGACTCCCGAGGGCTTCTATCGCCGCCGTGGAGCTTCGAGGGGCAGGTGGGGTCGACCCAGGTGGGCCTCGCTCTCCAGTGGGGGGCCTTCGAGGGGGCTGGAGTGCGGTCCTGGGCGAACATCCATCGCTGTTACGAGGGTGGAACCCACCACCAGGGATTCCATCAAGGTCTGCGCAAGGCGCTGCGCTCCAGGATGAAGGCACGAGGTTCCAGCCAGGAGGCCTGGGCGTTCCCCGAGGAGGCCCTGGTTGCCCACCTCACGGCGGTGCTCAGCCTCGGCTTGTCCGAGCCCGTCTGGAAGGGACCCACCCGGGCCCAGCTCGCCAATCCCGAATTGAAAGAGGGCGTGGCCCAACTGGTCGCGACCTGGGTGGAGGCTGCGCTTGCCCAGGACTCCCAGGTGGAGGCCCGGGTCCTGGCGCTGTCGGGAGCCCCCTCGAATGCACTCCGACCCTGACTCATTTGGCGGCTGGATTCGACGACGGCCGGGGATGTACGTCGGCGACACCGGAATGCGTGGCCGGAGCTCGCTCGTCGATTTCCTCCTGACGCTGGGGTTCCTCGCGGCCAGGGATGGCGGTGCACAGGAGCTCTCCGTCTCACTGCGCGCGGACGACTCCTGCCGCTTCCACGTCGGCCTCTGGCCGTGGAAGCTCTCCTGTGGCACCTCGGCTGCCCAGCTCGAGCCGTGGCTCACCCTACAGGACGTCCTCACGGACAAGGACGGAGAGCCTCCGCCGGGCACTCCCTCCGGGGGGCTCTGGCAGTCACCCTTCGTGGACCTGGGGATGCTCTGTGCGCTCTCCTCCCCGCTGGACGTCATCGTCTGGACCGAGGATGACACCGCTCCACGAACCTCGAAGTCCGGGCTGTGCATCACCTTCACGCCGGATGCTTCCCTGTTCGAACCGCCTCCTTGCTTCGACGTGCCGCGCCTGCGTGAGCGCATCGAGGCGCTGTCCGCGTTTCACCCCGGCGTCACCTGGACGCTGCGAGACGAGGCCACTGGCACCGAGGCCCGGTTCCTCCGGGAGGAGGGGCTCGCGGATCTGTGTCGGGACCTCGCTCCGTCTCCACTCGGCTCCCAGAACCCTCTGTGCTTCCAGGCGAAGGTGGGGAAGACCTCCCTCCAGCTCGCGCTCGTCTGGACGGAGGGCCCGGGTCGGGGAGTGGTGGCGTGGGCGAACCTCTTCGCACGCAACGATGCCGGGCCTCATCGCGTCGGATTCCGTCTGGGGATGCGTGAGGCCATCTCCGCGCGCCTGGCGCGGCGAGGTGTCTCGGCGCGGGCCCGGCGCTTCGATGCCACGGCCTTGTTCGAACACCTCACCGCCGTGCTCCACATCCAGGTGGAGAAGACGGACTGGTACCTGATGACCCGAGAGCGACGCGCCAGCGCGGAGGTCCAGTCCACCGTCACCCAGCTCGTCGCTCAGTGGGTGGAGCAGGCGCTCGTCGAGGACCCGAAGCTGGAGGAGTTCGTCCTGAAGGTCGCGGGCCTTCGCTCCCGCTGAACCCCACCTCTTCACGCATGACTCCGGGCTCCCACCTCCCTGGCTCACGGCTGGGGTGTGAAGAGCTTGGAGCGTATCGAGGACTCCTTCATGGACCACGAGTTCACACCGGATGACCTGCGCCGAATGATTCGTCGGCGGCCCGGGATGTATGTCGGAAACCGGGACGAGTTCGGGCTGAGCATGTTCCTGGAGCACCTCCTGGTGCTCGGGTTCAACGCGGGCAGGGCGGGGCGTGTGCGAGCCATCTGCGTGGACCTGCTCGCGGACGGTGCCTGCCGGGTCTCCTTCGACGGCTCTCCGTGGCCGCTGCTCCCCTGGACCGCGCCCCTCGAGAGCCTCGAGCCCTGGTTCACGGTCGACGCGTTCGCGTCCCAATCGAGGGCGGTCCCCGCCGTGCTCGGCACTCCCTCGGGCATCCACTGCCGGGACTCGGAGGTGTATCTCGGTGCCATCAACGTCCTCTCCTCGCGGCTCGACGTCGTCGCGTGGTCGAAGGGCCAGACGTGGCGGCGCCGCTATCGGGAAGGTGTCGCCGAGGAGGGCATCCTCCCGCTCGCGGCGAGCGATGCCTCCGGCACGGACTCCGGAGTGCACATCACCTGCACCCCGGATGAATCGCTCTTCACCTCCACCGTTCGCTTCTCCTGGAGCGGGCTCCAGGAGCGCGTCCATGTGCTGTCCGCCTTCCATGCCGGCGTGTCCTGGACCCTGCGGGACGAGGCCACGGGCACCGAGGCACGCTTCTTCCGTGAGCGCGGACTCGCTGACCTGTGCGCCGAGCTGGCGGACACTTCGTTCATCCAGGAGCCCTGGATCTTCGAGGGACAGGTGGAGGGTGTGCGGCTCCGGGTCGCGCTCGGCTGGAGACATCGTCTGAGCCGAGGTCTGTCGTCCTGGGTGAACCTCCAGCGCTGTCTGGTGGGCGGACCGCACCACCGGGGATTCCTCGTGGGGATGCGCAGGGCGTTCGTCGCGCGCCTGCGGCGCCTCGGCCGTGAGCGCGATGCACAGACCTTCTCGGACGGGGCATTGCTCGAACACCTCACGGGCGTGCTCGACCTGAGCATCGCGCCGGACGTCCTGGGCAACCCCACCAAGCATGTGTTCGCCCCGTCCGAGGTCGAGGCTCCCGTCGCGCGTCTCGTCGAGGGCTGGGTGACGCGCGTGCTCGCCGAGGACCCGGAGCTGGAGGCCACGTTGTTCAAGTTCGCAGGGTGCGAACCCGCTGGAGGAAACGAGCCCTGAAGAGCGATGGAGAGCTGTGTCTTCCGATGAAGCCAGTCGACCCCGAGTGAGCCCGCACCCGGTTCGCGCAGAACCGGGGAGCCACCAGCACGAGGAAGAAGAATGAGCGCGCCCGAGTGAGGAAGCCGGAATCTCTGATTATGAATCAGGTGCCGCACCCGCGGCGTCACCCCCATGGAAGTGGAGGTGGACGGAGTTGAACCGTCTTGAGGAGCGTGTAGGACCTTCTCGAACGGGCGCGCTCGAAGCAGAAGGACGGTAATGCCTCACCGTCCCTGACGCCGAAGCACCGCTCACCCACACAGAGCAACCCCAGGGCCCCCCGACTTGCGAACCCCACCCGTGTGGACCCAGGACCACACACGGAGCTGGCCCACCCCTTGCTCTACACTCGGGGCTCCAACGCAGACTCCACCCTGGCGTGGTCCACGGGCCACACCTGTCCTCGGCCATGACCCTGTTCTCCGTGTCGCGTCACCACGGCCTCGTCCCCGCCACGCTGTGCAGCGTCCTCGCGGTGGGCCTGCTGGCCTTCCGCCTCGACTGGAGCGAGCGCGCCAGCTTCGCCTTCCTCACCTGGAACCTGTTCCTCGCCTGGGTCCCCTATGTCCTGGCCCTGCTCGCGCGGGTGCTCATGGTGCGGGGTCACGGCAGGGGCTGGGTGCTGGCGCCGCTCGCCCTGGGGTGGCTCGCGCTGTTCCCCAACGCGCCCTACCTCCTCACCGACTTCATCCACCTGCACCAGCGGCCCGTCGTCCCGCTCTGGTTCGACGCGGCCCTGCTGGCCCTGTTCGCCGCCACCGGGTGGATGCTCGGCCTGCTGTCCCTGGAGGTCTGGAAGCAATGGCTGGAGGAGCGCCACGGCCGTCGCACGGCGTGGGCCTTCGTCGGCGTCACCTCGCTCCTGTGCGGCTATGGCATCTACCTGGGCCGCGTGGAGCGGTGGAACAGCTGGGACGTGCTCGCGGACCCCGGGCGCCTGTTCGCCTCAATCGCCGCCCACCTGAAGGACCCCTGGGCCTTCCCGTACCTGCCCCACCTCACCGTCTTCTTCGCCCTGGTGCTGCCCGTGTCCTACGTCGCCTTCGAGGCGCTCGTCCTCCGGCTGCGCCGTCCGCGCGCCACCCCCTGAAACACGAACACCGCCCACGCTCCGACTCGGGAGCGCGGACGGCGTGTCGATGAGAGGGCCTTTGAAACGGCGCTTCAGCCGCCGTGGATGCGCGAGCGTTTGCGCGGCCCACCCCGGTGCTTCACGTTCATCTCGCTGGGCGCCTTCTTGCGCCCGTTGAGCGAGGTGCGCCGCCGGTTGCTCTTGGGCGCGTGCTCCTCGGCCGCCGGGCCCAGCGTCACCCGCGCCAGCGTCTTCGTCCGCCTGAGCGCCGCCGCCTCGTCCCGGGGCAACGTCTTGCGGCCCTTGGACGCCTGCACGCTGGCCTGCGCCTCGCCGGCCGAGGCCACCCGCCGCTTGTTCTTCACTCCCGCCATCT
Source organism: Myxococcus sp. AB025B (assembly GCF_006518215.1). Lineage (NCBI taxonomy): Bacteria > Pseudomonadati > Myxococcota > Myxococcia > Myxococcales > Myxococcaceae > Myxococcus > Myxococcus sp. AB025B. The sequence continues at coordinate 6,083 of NZ_SRLW01000274.1, read as the reverse complement.
TGGTCCGGACCGCCATGTCGCCCTCCTTCCCTGGAGAGGTAAGGACGGCTCCACGGCTTGTCCAACCCGGAGGCCAGGGGCTCGAGGGCCCCACACGCGACGCCCGCCTGGCCGCCCGTGAGGGCTCCCCCGAGGGAGAGGGCCCGGCCACGGGGTCGACCCGGAGCCGTGGGCCCGCAGCCCTCGACGGAAAGAGGATGCCGCGCTTTACGTCGACGAGCGCTTGCCGCGCCGGGGAGGGCGCGTGCTCGTGGTCGTCTCGGGCGGGAACAGCCAGCCCTCCTCGCTGTGCGAGGCGGTGTTCGTCTGGGTCGACTCGCTGGGCTCCAGGTGCTGGCCCCGGCAGCCGCGGCACCAGGACTGGGGCCGGCGCTCGCCGCGCATCACGCGGAAGCCGAAGTCCTGCTCCGTGGGGCCCACGTGGTCGCAGCGCGGGCAGCGGCTCAGCGACGTGACGCCAATCTCCTTGGCCTTCTGGCGGCCATGCTCCACCACCAGCGCCAGCGCCGCGGCGAAGCCCAGCCGCTTCTCGGAGGCGACGTGGAAACGACGGGCGCGCTTGCGCCCACCCCGGCCGAGCACGGGCATGAGGTCCATCCCCCCGAGCAGGTTGCGCTGCTCGAGCACTCGCGACGACGAAGAGCTGTCCTGGGTTGATCGGCTCACCCGACAACTCATAGCGGAGGGGTCTGACACGCCCTTTCAGAGGGGAGATGCCTGCCTGCCCTCACGTCACCCCTACTGAACGAAAGTCCAGTGAGTCCGCGCACTTGGGCCTCCCCGAGAGCGGCCAGGCGAGCTCGGGGAGGCCTGGTGGGCCGTGGGGCTACTCGGCGTCGGCCATGCCCCCGCCGCTGTCGGTGGCGGGGAAGACGGGGGTGCCGCCGGGGAGGCTCGGGTCGTGCGGCAGGCTGCCTCGGGGGCTGCGCAGGTACACGAAGGGCGTGGCGAACAGGAAGTTGGAGACGCGCGACGTGTAGATGTCCGCGTAGCGCTCCACCTGGCGGGCCAGGTGGCTCTTGTCGTTGCCGGCGCGGGTGAGCAGGCCCCAGATGGGGTTGGACAGCTCGGTGGCGGCGCGGGCCATGGGGCCCAGCTCCGCGTCCAGCGCCTCCAGCTCCTCGCGCAGCGTGCCCAGCTTCGCCACCAGCTCCTGCTCGGTGGGCGAGTCCGTGCGCGGGCCGTAGTTACCGCGGCGGCGCTGCAGCTCCAGCCGCAGCTGGCAGCTGTCCCACTCCAGCCGCTCCTTGAGGACCATGCGCTCGGCGAGCCGGGCCTCGGTGGGGCGGAACGACGCAATCGCGCGCACCTCGTCCTCCAGCTCGCGGAGGATGAGCGCCGTGCGCCAGCGCAGCGCGCTCTTGGACACGTGCACGTCGCCGAACATGTGGTCGCCCACGTAGAGGACCTCGTCGCCGCTGATGCCCAGGTGGCGCTCGAGCTCCACGGCGCTGCCGCCGAAGTACGGCTTGCCCTCCTTGAACGGCCCCGAGTGCGGACGCAGGAGCGCCTCGCCGTTGGTCTCCACCACCTCGAACAGCGCCGAGCGCGTGGTGAAGAACTCCGGCTTGCGCGCGGAGACGATGACCACGTCGAACAGCTGCCGCCACGTCATGCCGGCGGGCAGGTGCTTGTCGAAGGCGAAGTGCATCATGGGCTCGGTGTAGGCCCACTCGCTGTTGGTGATGAGCAGCAGCTTCTTGCCCGCGTTGCGCTGGTCCAAGAGCGCCAGCGGCGTCTCCGGGTCGTCGATGACGTAGCGCTCCGGGTCCGCGATGATTTCGGCCTTGAGCCGGCCCTGCATGTGCGTGGCGTCCAGGTTCTTGCGCACGTGCTCGTAGAGGTCCGCGTAGCCCATGGGCCCGGGTAGCTGCCCCGCGTCCAGCCGGTCCACCAGCTGCGCGTAGAGGCACGCCTCCGACAGGGAGAAGAGCGTGTTGAGGAACACCCACCGCCGCTCGTGCAGGTCGATGACGACGTGCGAGTACTCGTCGCGCTGGGTGATGAAGTCCAGGGTGCGCGTGCCGTGCAGCGCCTTCTTCACGAACCCGAAGCGGTTGGCCTTGAGCAGGTTGCCCTTCTCGGTGTCGATGATGAGGCCGCGGATGGCGAGCGCCGGGTCGAACTGGAGGTCACCCACGGGCCAGCCCTGCGCGACGAGCCTGTCCCGGATGTGCTCGTACGCGCGGCGCTCCCACGCCTCCACCCGGTAGTGGATGAGCGTGTAGTCCATGTCGTAGCCCACGGCCTTGATGGCGCGCAGGTTGAGGGTGCGGTTGCAGAACAGGCCCCGCTCGGGCGGGGGACCAGCAGGTTGCGAGCGCATAGGAGGCTTGGATTGCCCCGTCTGGAGGCAAAAGTCGATGCCTCTGTGCGGGCCCGTCCGCTGCCTCGCACCACCGGGTGGCGCTGGCCCCATTCCCAGGCGTGTCGGATGCACGGCACTCGCCCCCGGGGGCCAGGGAAGGAGCGTGGCTTCCTTGACTAGCTTGCGCGACCCCTCAACCCCCTGAAGCGAGGTTCGTGCATGGCCTGGATGATTCGCGGTCTGTTGGTGAGCGCGCTGTTCGTGGTGGGGTGCAGGCACTCGGCGCCCGCCGTCACGCCGGAGCCGTCGACGCCGGTGGCGCTGAGCTGTGACGAGCGGCAGTCGGAGCTCTCCCGGGAGGCGGACCAGCGGGCGTCGCCGTACGGCATCGAGCAGCACCTGGCGAAGAACTTCCCGGAGGGCTCGGTGTCGTGGCTGATGAAGGATGCGCAGTATCAGCAGTACGTGGTGCAGACGGGGGGCGACGAACTTCGGGCGCTGTGACGACAGCGGCTGCTACCTGTTCGCGGCGCCGTCGTCGGTCATCCGGGACGCGGTGAAGAAGGCGTCGTCGGGCGGGACGCATGACCCGGCGGTGCTGGGGCAGGCGCTGGGGCTGCCGGCGAAGAACTTCGAGGGTCCGCTGCGGATGATGACGTTGGATTTGCGCGCGTCGGCGCCGTGCGTGCGGCTGCCAGTGGACAGCGACCCGGGCGCCTGGAAGTGCCAGTCGGAGCAGGACACGGACTGCTTCAAGTTCGGCGGCTACACATCGGGCGGGTTGCCGGAGGTCATGATCATCAACGCGCCGGTGTCCCAGGCCGTGGTGACCGAGGTGCCGTGAGCGTCCCCGAGCACGTCATCCACCAGAGCCCCCTGCTCTACCGCGTGCTGCGCGAGGAGGGCGGGGGGCTGGTCATCGAGGTCGTCGTGGGCGGCGTCGCGATGACGGCGGTGCGCGTGCGCCTGACGGCCGAGGAGGCACGGGCCTTCGGCCGCGAGGGCCCCGCGTACAGTGACAGGCTGGCCCGGGACATCATGGCGCGGCCGTCCTTCGGGGGCAGGGCCTACGACGCGCCCGGGTGAACGTTCCCCTCGCGCGCGCGGGTGATGGAACTCCATGGGGTGATGCGCAGGTTGGGGAGTGGCCATGGGGAGGGGACGGATGCGCGGGGTCGCCTGGATGTTGATGGGGTGTTCGCTCGTCCTCGCGAGCGGGTGTGCGTCCTCGCAGCGCGCGTCCACGGACGACACGGCGCGGGGGCACGCGGACGTCGCGGCGTCCTCGAAGGACCCGCTCCCCTCCTGGACGGAGGGCCCCACGAAGGCGGCGCTCCTGGACTTCGTGGAGCGGGTGACTCGCGAGGGCGGACCGGACTTCGTGCCCGCCTCCGAGCGCATCGCCGTGTTCGACAACGACGGCACGCTGTGGTCCGAGCAGCCCCTCGTGGCCGAGCTGGCCTTCGTCATCGACCGGGTGAAGGCGCTCGCGCCCCAGCACCCCGAGTGGCGCACGCGCCAGCCCTTCCAGGGCGTGCTCGAGGGCGACCTGGAGTCGGTGAAGGCGAGCGGCAAGCGCGGGCTCATGGAGCTGTTCGCGGCCACGCACGCGGGCATGACGACGGAGCAGTTCGAGCGGACGGTCTCGGACTGGCTCGTCACCGCGCGCCACCCCACGCTGCATCGCCCGTACACGGACCTTGTCTACCAGCCGATGCTGGAGCTGTTGTCATTCCTGCGGGCGCGGGGCTTCAAGACCTTCGTCGTCTCCGGTGGGGACGTGGGCTTCATGCGCCCCTGGATGGAGCGGGTGTACGGCGTGCCGCGCGAGCAGGTGGTGGGCAGCCGGGTGAAGCTGCGCTACCAGGACTCGGGGGGCGCGCCCTCGGTCCTTCGACTCGCGGGGCTGGACCTGCTCGATGACGGAGCAGGCAAGCCCGTGGGCATCGAGCAGGGGGTGGGACGCAGGCCCCTGGCGGCCTTCGGGAACTCCGATGGGGACTTCGAGATGCTCGAGTGGACCACCTCGGGCCCGGGGCCGCGCCTGGGGCTGCTCGTCCACCACACCGATGCCGAGCGCGAGTGGGCCTATGACCGGGAGGCCCGCGTGGGGAAGCTCGCCCGGGGGCTGGACGAGGCGCCTCGACGGGGCTGGCTCGTCGTGGACATGCGGCGTGACTGGAAGGTCATCCACCCCTTCGAGCGCGCGACGCCGCGGTGAGGGCGGGCCGCAAGGGCTGCGGAGCCTCGTCGGGGCGCGCGCAAGGCTTGCGGCGGGGCTGGGGGGAGGCATGAGGGCCCCACGTGGCATGGTTCCTGTACTGCTTGCTCCCCACACGCCTTCTTCTGGGAAGTGCGTCGCGATGAGCGCGGCGGCGGTGCCCGGCGAGGGTCGCGGGAGGCGAAGATGGACAGTCTGGCTCGTGAGGCGCGTGACGCCCTGGTGCAGCGCGGCGAACGGCTCCGGTCACGGACGCGTCTCGCGGCCGTCCGGGACGCGGACGAGCTCCTGTCCGAGGCGGAGCGCAAGGAGTTGCTCGACATCGAGGCGGCGCTCACCCGCATCGCGGTGGGACTGTTCGGCCGCTGCGAGCGGTGCGGAGGCGCCATGGGACGCCACCGCCTGCGAGCCATTCCCGAGGCCCGCTTCTGCATGACGTGCTCGGCCCTGGGCCGGTGAGCCCGCCCCGTCAAAGTTCGGGGAAGCTCACCGGGCCCAGGTGCAACGGGGGCGAGGTGGTGTCCTCGCGCAGCTCGAGGAGGTAGCGGCCTCGGAGTTCCTTGGGTGTGGCCTCGATCTCCAGGACGAGCATCACGTCGGTGTCCTTGCTTTCGAGGGGCCGTGATTGCCAGACGAGGAGCTTCCGGACGTGACGTCCCGTCGCGGTGATGAGCGTCGCTTCTCGCGGGGTCCACGGTGAATGCCCTCCAGCCGAGGCGAGCTGCAGCACCACGGCGACCCGTGAGCTCGTCCGGTGTGCGTACGCGGATGTCGAGGTCGACAGGACTGGCGTGGCGGGTGCGACGATGGGGCCGAGTGGTCTGGTGACGAGGCCCCGGACATCCAGTGCTCCGGCGATGTACATCACGCTGAACGGCCCTCTAGAGAGTGCGTCAGGGGGCTGCGTGGAAGGGGCTTGAACACTCGATGCTGGTGAAGAGGCACCGTCGGGCTCGATGGCGCGCTCCGGAAGGGGAGCGCCTCCGGTGTCGGAGGCGTGGAGCAGGACGAGCCAGGTCACGAGGCGCAAGCGCCTGGCCTCGTCACCAATCCTGCCCACGAATCTCCCGGAAGCGGTCCACGACGCGGACATGCAGGAGGTTGAAGATGACCGCGTGTTCCTCATCTCCCCCCGGAAGCCTCTTCCGCCCTGGGTCGGCGACCTCGTAGAACATCATGCAGACGGGATACACGTCGTCGTCGATGCGCATCTCCCGGATGCGGCCGTAGACGCGCTCGTTGGTGAAGATGATTTCGGTGACGAGTTGCGCGCCCGCGGGGAGCTTCCTGAATTTGCGGTGCACGTTCGTCATCAGGTACCCCTCCTTCACCGTGATGTTCCGGAAGGGTGTGCCGAAGTTCTCTCCGATGGAGCCCTCGAACTGGTCCTCCTGGTCGAGTCCGAAGCGCTCGGCGGTCTCTACCGCGCCCGCGGGACACGGGGTCTCGGGCGGGATGGGCCGATGCTGCACGTAGGGCGTGCTGCTGGAGCAGGCGAGCCCGGTGCAGGCCAGGGCCACCTTGGACAGGCGGGCGAGTGACGGCGCGCGAGAC
>NZ_SRLW01000273.1:0-13292 GCF_006518215.1 Myxococcus sp. AB025B | reverse complement strand
GGCGGGGGCCGCCGCGACGGGGGACGGACGCGAGGGCGCGGCCACGGCGGCGGGCGCGACGTGCGCCTCCCCCCGGGACTTCGCCTCGATGAACCCGTTGAGGCGCGCGAACATGAAGAGCGCCTGGTTGATCAGGGCGTCGCGGTCCGAGCCCATCTGCTGGGCCATGTCTTCGTACGTCTCCCACAGGTGGTCGGCGATACCGACCTTGCGGGCAGGGCGTGAGTTCTGATCGATCATCGGTCTTGACTCGGACGGTACAGGATGACCCGGACTCTAACAGACACCTCTGGCCACGCCCAATTACTCGAATGCGGACAGGCCGAACGCGTTGACGGCGTTGTCGATAATCACGCTCAGGTTCAGCTGTAGAATTCCATCCGCGGAGGGGTAGGCGATGTAGGCCAGGGAGGCCCCGCCACTCTGGGCGGCCACCACGGGCCCCGGCAGCGTGTAGAACGCCAGGCCCGCGCCCGAGGACGAGGACGTGTCCACGCCGGAGATGTGGTTGCGCACGCCGGAGCCCACCGACACCACGAACCGATCACCCCGACTCAGCGCGTTGGTCGCGGTCGCACGAAGCGTGAGGGGCGGCGGCGTGGGCGGGAAGAGCGGCACGGTGATGTCGCCAGGCGTGCCACAGGGGATGGCGGAGTCGGGCACCGTCGTCGTCTGGGTGAAGTCCGCCGGGTGGAAGTAGTAGCTCGTCGGAATCTGGTAGCCCGGGCCCGAGTCCTCCACGTCGCGGGACAGGAACTCGCCCAGGTCGTTCACCAGCACGAAGCGCTGGTCCCCGCCGACGCGCACCGTGAAGAGCGGCAGCTCCGCGCAGTCCTCGGGGATGGGCGTCGTCGTCTCGAGCACCACCTTGCCGGCCTCGCTCGCGGGCCGGATGCTCGTCACCTTGAGGTCCGTCGTGCAGCGGATGTCCTGGTTCGCCAGGACGATGGTGTCGTCGAGCCGCACCTGCCGGGAGACCTCGGTGGCCTGGGGGACCACGAAGCTCGTGGGCGTGGTCAGGTCACGCGGCAGGTCCACCATGCTCGGGAACGCGCCCTGGTAGATGAAGCGGAACACCCCGCCCACCACCGAGCCCTCGAGCAGCGTGCGCCGGGTGACGCTCGGCCCCGTCGGATTCGACGGATCACACAGGTGCTCCACCGCCTGGCTCACGTCGACGAGCGTGGAGGCGCCGCCCACCGTGATGGCCTGCTCCAGCTCGTTGCGCGCCTCGACCACCACGTTGGCGCGGCGCAGATCCAGGTCGAACTGACGCCGGTCGCTCGCGGAGAACGTGGTGATGCTGCCGTTGGACGACGGCATCAACCCCAGCAGGGGCACCGTCGCGGAGGCGTCCGTGGTGATGGTGCCCTCCGGGCCCACCAGCCGCAGCCGCAGGGTCGCCGTCGGGATGAGCGCCAGCCCCGTGGGCAGACCGTCCGGCGGGCGGATGGGCAGCATCTTCGCGCCGCTCAGGTCCGTGGCCGTCAGGCCCGTCAGCGTGTCCACGGCGAGCACCCCCGTGCACTCCGTGGCGCCACCACAGGACAGCTCGTCCTTGATGCCGAAGACGAACTGCCCCGCCTCCATCACCTGGGCCTCGTTCCGCGGCGTCTCCGTGTTGTCGGGGATGGACACGCGCGGGTGCGTCGCCAGGTAGCGCACCGGGAAGTTGTCGAAGCCGCCGGACAGGTCCCGCACCGCCGCGGAGGGCGTGGTGCAGTCGACGCTCGTCTCCGGGTTCGTGTCCTGCACCAGCAGCGTGCGGCCCGTCAGGCCGGTGGCCTGGCGCGTGGCCACGACGAGCTGGTCGTTCGGGAGCACCGCCATCGCCTGCACGGACTCACCCGGCTGCAGGCAGAACAGCGTCACCGCCGCGGGGACGGCCTCCCCTGCCCCGAGCGCGTCGGGACCGGGCACCCACTGACGCTCGATGCGCGAGCCGCCGGTGTCGGCCTCGAAGGGCGCGTCCGGGTCCTGGATGCCGTAATAGAGCACGCCGGGGCCGGGCGCCTGGCCCTCCAGCACGGGCGCGGGAGAGCGCGCGGCGAACGCGGTGATGAGGCTGCGGCCCTCCAGCCGGAGCACCTGCACCAGCCGGTCCGGGCCCGCGGCCACCACGGAGATCTGCGAGGCGCCGGCGCTGCGCGCGTAGACATACGGGCCCGCATGGTCGGAGCCGTCGGCCTTGTAGCCCACGTCCCGCGTGAGCGAGTCCGGCCGGTCCAGCACCGGGATGGCCAGCGTCTGCAGCGGGTTGGGCGCGGGGATGAACTGCTTGGGGTCCTTCGACAGGTCCAGGACCTGGAGCTCGTCGCGGTCCGAGGACGTGACGAAGACCAGGTCGCCGACCATGGTCAGGTCATAGGTGCCGGACAGGCCGGCGAAGCCCGTGGTGGCCTGGGTATCCGAGCAGCCGGCGCCCAGCCCGGCGCACGCGAGGAGGACGGTGAGGGTGCCGCGCTTCACGGGGAGGACTCCTGACACACGCTGGTGCCCTGACGCGTGTCGCGGAGCTGCTGCACGCCGAGCAGGGCGACCCGCCGCGCATCCTGCGGCCGGTCGAGGTTGGGGATGTCGATGACGGCGACGCGTCCGTCGCCGAAGGTGGTGGTGAACAGGCGCGCCGAGTTGCCCCGCACGTCCGCCGTCAACCCGTAGGGCTGGCTGGGCTGGGCCGGGTCCTGGTCTCCCACGAGCACCTGGGCCACCAGCTGGCCCACCTCCTCGTCGTAGATGGAGACCGCCTCGTCGCCGCTGCCCGTCACCGCCACCAGGTTGCCGCGACCGGCGGCCCGGGGGATGACCTCCAGCTCGCTGGCGCCCTCGGGCAGCGACTGCGCGGACACCACGCGCAGCGTCGGCAGGTCCGCGCGCGCGTCCTCGATGTCGATGATGAGCAGCGTGTCCGGACCTCGCGCCAGCAGGTAGACGCGCTCGCGGTCCAGGTCCACCTGGGTCGGGTCGTCACGCCGGGGACGGGACACCACCGCCACGCCGCGCGCCTCGCGGATGGAGTAGATGCTCCGCACGTCGGACTCCAGCACGCGGTCCGTCGCGGTGCGGTCCACCAGGCGCAGCACGTACGCCGCCGACAGCGTGCCCAGTTGCTGCGTCGCGGAGCTGCGGCCGGACGCGTACAGGTACCGGCTGCCGATGGCCACCGAGTGCGCCGCGCCCGGCAACAGCCCGTTGACGCCCAGCGGGACGAAGCTCGACGTGGTCAGCGTCTCGCGCGTGGGCGCCGCGGCGGGCAGGTTCACCAGGTACCCCTGGAGGTCGGACTGCTGGACGTCCGTTGACTGCGGGCCGACGAGCTCCGTGTGCGTCACCCACACCCGGCCGTCCGGGTTGAAGCGGTCCACCGTGACGCCCAGCGGCGCCGGCGCGCCCGGGACGCCATCCTTGTTCGCGCCCGGGACCCCCACCAGCGACAGCGCGTTGACGCGGCAGTCGCGGTTGGACGTGGACTGGGCGCACGTCAGGCCCAGCCCGTCATCCGCCACGTCGATGACCTGGAGGTAGCTGCCCTCGGCGCGCGTCGGGACGAACAGGCGGGGTGAGCGCCCAGGCGGGGTCCAGAGCGTCATCTCGCCGGCGAAGCTGTCGATGCGCACGTAGCTGCGGTTGGCGTCGACCTTCAGGTCGGTCAAGAGCGCGGGGAAGCTTGCGAGCTCCTCCGCGTCGGCGAAGTCCTTGCCGAAGGGCCGCAGGCCCAGGGCGTCCAGGTCCAGCGCCGTCACCGCGCCGGATTCGTAGCACTTGTCGAAGTTGGCTCCCGCCACGTACAGGAAGCCGTTCGTGGACGAGGTGACCTCGGGGCGCCAGAAGGCGACACCGCTCGGATAGACGAGGCGAGAGGACGGCGGAGGCTTCTGCGTGGTGTCGACACAAGACGACAGCAGCAGCAGCGCGGAGGTGACGAGGTAGGGGCGCATCAGAGGGGGCGGGAGTGTAGGAAGGGGCCTCCCCCCGGGCAACCGGAAAGGGGCCGCGTCATTCCCGGGCGAACGGCAGCCGACGAACCGGCGCCCCCGGGGACGTGCTCCATCCCCCGGGGGGCAGGCGGCCTCGTGAGGGCCTCAGGCCGCGACTTCGGCCTGGATCTTCGAGAAGTCGGCCACCTGGTTGAACAGGGCGCCAATCTCCGTGAGCAGCCGGATGCGGTTCTCCCGCAGCTCCTTGTCCTCGGCCATCACCATCACCTTGTCGAAGAAGGTGTCCACCACGGGCTTCAACCCGGTGATTTCCTTGAGGGCGCCGGAGAAGTCATCCCCCTGGAGCAGGCCCGTCACGGACGTGCGCGCCTGGGAGAAGGCGGCGTGGAGCTGCTTCTCGGCGTCGTCCACCAGCTTCTGGGCCTGCGTCTGCCCCCCCGCCACGTCGCGGCCCTGCTTCTCCACGATGTTGACCACGCGCTTGAAGGCCGCGGCCAGGGGCTGGAAGTCGGCCCGCCCGACGATGAGGCTCAGCGCCTCCAGGCGCTTCTGCGCGGCGACCAGGTCATCGAAGCCCGCCGCGAGCACCGCCTCCACCACGTCCGTGCGGTGCTGCTCGCCCCACAGCGCCTTGAGGCGGCCGCGGAAGAACTCCAGCACCTGCTCGCGCGGCGCGGGCTCGCCCGCCTTGCGCTTGACGTTGGCCAGCCGGGGCGCGAGCAGCCGCAGCGACTCGTCCACCGCCGCCGACAGGCTGAAGCGGTAGCCCCGCCCCAGCACCAGCCGGATGATGGCCAGACACGCGCGGCGCAGGCCGAACGGGTCCGCCGCGCCGCTGGGCACCTTGCCGATGGCGAAGATGCCGCACAGCGAGTCGAGCCGGTCCGCGATGCCGATGAGCGCGCCCGCGTCCTGCGTGGGCAGCGCGTCCTCGGCGCCTCGCGGCAGGTAGTGCTCGAAGATGGCCAGGGCCACCGCGTCCGGCTCGCCGCTGGCGCGCGCGTACTCGCGGCCCATGACGCCCTGCAGCTCCGGGAACTCGCCCACCATGCCCGTGACGAGGTCCGCCTTGGCCAGCGTGGCCGCGCGCTCGATGGTGGCGCTCTCCCCTGCCCGCTTCGCATGCCCGGCCAGCCACACCGCCAGCGAGCGGAAGCGCTCCACCTTCTCCAGATACGTGCCCAGCTGCCCCTGCCACACCACGCGGCCCAGCTTCTCCACGCGGTCGGCGAGCGGCGTCTTGCGGTCCTCGTCGAAGAAGAAGCGGCCATCCGCCAGACGCGCGCGCAGCACGCGCTGGTAGCCGCGCAGGCTCAGCTGCTCGTCGCGCACCGGCGTGTTCGACACGGCGATGAACTTGGGCAACAGCTTCCCCGCCCCGTCCACCAGCGAGAAGTAGCGCTGGTGGCTCTTCATCTCCTGCACCAGCACCTCCGGCGGCAGGTCCAGGTGGCGCTCCTCGAACGTGCCCACCACGGGGCTGGGCAGCTCCACCAGGTTGGTCACCTGGTCCACCAGGCCCTCGTCCTCGAGCAGCGCGCCGCCGGCCGCCTTCGCCGCCGCCGTCACCTTCTCCACGAGCATGGCGCGGCGCTTGCCGATGTCCGCCACCACGTTCGCCTTCGCCAGCGCGGCCTCGTAGTCCGCGGGCGCCTTCAGCTCGATGGCGCCGGGCGACAGGAAGCGGTGGCCGTACGTCACGCGGCCGCTCTTCACGTCGCCGAAGACCACGGGCACCACGTCGCCGCCCAAGAGCGCCACCAGCCACTGCACGGGCCGGGCGAAGGAGGACTCCACGTCCCCCCAGCGCATGGACTTGCGGAAGTTGATGGAGTGCACCGCCGCGTGCAGCGCGTCCGGGACGATGTCCGCCGCCGCGCGGCCCTTCTCCTCCACGCGCGCGGACACGTACTCGCCCTTGGCCGTCTGCGCGCGGCCCAGCTGGTCCACCGAGAGCTTCAGCCCCTCGGCGAACTTCTCCGCCGCCTTGGTGGGCTTGCCCTGCGCGTCGAACGCGGCCTTGGCGCTGGGCCCCAGCACCTCCTTCACCACGTCCTTGCCCGCGTCCGCCACGTCGCGCACCCAGACCGCCAGGCGCCGGGGCGTGCCGTAGACCTTCACCTCACCGTGCTCCAGGCGCGCGTCCGCCAGGCGCTCCGTCACCACCCGGCGCAGGTCCTCCAGCGCGGGAGCGATGAACGAGGCGGGAATCTCCTCCGCGCCCACTTCCAGGAGCAGATCACGCGCCACGGGTCACCTCCGCCTTCTCCTTCTTCTCCACCGGCTTGTTGAGCTGCACCGTCTTCCAATAGTCGCTGGCCGCCTTGCCCTCGAGGATGGCGGGCTGCTCCCCCACCGTCCACGGCGTCTTGAGCAGCGGATAGCCCAGCCGCTCGCGCATCTGGAGATACCCCTCCGCGCACAGCCGCGCGTTGTCGCGCACGCGCTTGATGAAGGCCGCGCGCTCCGTGACGGAGATGGCGCCGCGCGCGTCCAGCAGGTTGAACGTGTGCGAGCACTTCAGCGCGAAGTCGTACGCGGGCAGCGGCAACTGCCGCTCGATGAGCCGCTTGCACTCCTTCTCGTACGCATCGAACAGCGAGAAGAGCATGGCCGCGTCCGACTCCTGCAACGCGTACCGGCTCATCTCCACCTCGTTCGGGTGGAACACCTCGCGGTACTTCACGCCCTTGACCCACTCGATGTCGAAGACGTTCTCCACGTTCTGCAGGTACATGCAGATGCGCTCGAGCCCGTACGTCAGCTCCGCGGAGACGGGCTTGCAGTCGAAGCCGCCGCACTGCTGGAAGTAGGTGAACTGCGTCACCTCCATCCCGTCACACCACACCTCCCAGCCCAGGCCCCAGGCGCCGAGCGTGGGCGACTCCCAGTCGTCCTCGACGAAGCGGATGTCGTGCTCGAGCGGGTCGATGCGGATCTTCCGCAGCGACTCCAGATACAGCTCCTGCACGTTCTTGGGCGCGGGCTTGAGGATGACCTGGAACTGGTGGTGCTGGAACAGCCGGTTCGGGTTCTCACCGAAGCGGCCATCCGCGGGGCGACGCGAGGGCTGCACGTACGCCACGTTCCAGGGCTCCGGCCCCAGCGCGCGGAGGAACGTCGTCGGGGCCATGGTGCCGGCGCCGACCTCGAGGTCGTACGGCTGCGTGGAGAGGCAGCCCTGGTCGGCCCAGTGCTTCTGGAGCGTGAAGATGAGGTCCTGGAAATACATAGCGATGGGTGTCCTTCTCGCAGTGCGTCGAAGGAAAAGAGCCCGCGGACCCTATTGAGGGGGTCCGAGGGCGTCAAGGACGGCGCTCACTCCTTGTACAGAGGGAGGTCCGCCAGTCGAATCTGCAGCTTGGTCACCTCGCCGGGCTTCACCGGCGCGGACAGGCGCCGGCTCACCCCGTCGGGGCTCGTGGGGTCGACCAGCCGCAGCGTGTAGGTCCCCACCGGCAGCGGGAACTTCAACAGCGGCGTGGTGCCCAGCTGGGTGGCGCCGTCGAACACCGCCGCCCGGGGAACCGTGTAGAGGGTGATCCACCCCAGCCCGGCCTTCGCCGCGCCCTTGGGCGTGCTGGTGTCCATCACCTCCGCCAGCGCGTCCGGGTCCTTCGTCATCGTGGTGACGGGCTCGTCCTCCGGCTTCTCCTTGCCGGCGTACACCCGTGGCTTTCGGGTGACGGGCTTGGAGGCCTCGGCGGTCCGGGCCGGCTCCTCCTTCGGCGTCTCCTTCCCCTTGCGCGCCGTGGAGGTGGACGCGGGGCGCACGTCGGGCACGGCCGGGGACGGCTCGGGCGGAGTCTCGACCTGGGCGGTGGGCTCCGGCGCGGAGGGCGCCTCCGCCTGGGCGCCCGGACGCGGGTCCGGCGCGGGCGTGGTGCCAGGGAAGCCCGGCGGCGGTCCCGGCTTCTGCTGGGGCGGCCACGCGGCGTTGAGCGTGGGGTCCACGGGCGGCTGCGGATCCAGCTCCGCCTTCACCCAGGCCTTCGCGGACTCGAAGGCGGGGACGAACTGGGCGCGGACCATGGGCTGCGTCGAGGCCCAGCCCACGGCCCCCAGCAGCACGAGCAGGAACAGCCGCCCCATCCAGCGGGACTTCGGCTTCGCGGCCGGCGTCTGCACCGGCGTGTCCGAGCGCGACACGCCCCGGCCACGGCCCGAGGAGCCAGCGCCCGGGCGCGGAGGACGGGTGCGGAACTGCTGCGTCGACAGGTCGCTCGGCTCGTCGAGCGAGTCCACGTCCTCCAGCGGCTCCTCGCGCGCGGCGGGACGCGGGCGCGGCGTGCGGGACGTGCCGCCCGCCTCCAGCAGCGCGCGCGGGGCACGCGGCGTCGTCGAGGCCGCCTCGGCCCCCGTGCGCCGCTGCGGCACCGGCTTGGGTCCGCTGCCCGCGCGGGTGGGGACCTCCGGGTCCGTGGGCGTGGCCGGACGCCGCTGGGGCACCGGCTTGGGCGCGCTGCTCCCATCCGCGCGCCGCTGCGGCGTCGGCTTGGGCGCGCTGCTCCCATCCGAGCGCGCCACCGTGCGGGCCATCGTCGGGGTCGGCAGCTGCGCGGTGGCGCCCATCTCGCCGACGTCGTCCTGCTGCAGCTCGCCGGCCGCCTCGCTCACCCGGGCGTCCTCGGCGCGGCTGGCCAGCTCCAGGAGCGTGCGCGTCTTCTGGCGCTTCTCCTCGAACAGCTCGCCCATCACCGCGGTGACGCCATCCTCGTCGAACAGCTCCGGGCCGAGCGCCGCCTCGATGGCGCGCGCCATCTCACGGCCGCTGGTGAAGCGCTGCGCCGCGTCCCGGGCCAGCGAGCGCATCACCACCGCGTCCAGCGCCTCCGGGATGTCCGGGTTGGCGGCGCGGGGCGACGTGACGTCCGCCTCCACGATCTGCAACATCACCGCGGCCTCGTGCGGACCGTTGAACAGCCGCTGGCCGGTGAGCATCTCGTGGAGCATCACGCCCACGGAGAACAAGTCACTGCGGCCGTCCATCGCGTGGCCACGCACCTGCTCCGGGGACATGTACCCGCTGGTCCCCTTCACCGTGCCCACCTGCGTGCGCCCCAGCCGCCCCCTCGCCTTCGCGATGCCGAAGTCGATCACCTTGACGACGCCGTCGTAGGTGAGCATCACGTTCTTCGGCGACACGTCCCGGTGCACCACCGCCACCGAGCGCCCCGACGGGTCCGTGAAGTGGTGCGCGTAGTGCAGCCCCAGGCACGTGTCGCGGATCACCCGACCGATGAACCCCAGCGGCAGCCCGTACTGGCGCCGCGAGGCGGCCTTGATGACCTGCTCCAGGTTCTGCCCGGGCAGGAACTCCATCGCCAGGAACAGCTCGCCGCCGTCCTCGCCCAGGTCGAAGACCTGTCCGATGTTCGCGTGCGAGAACGCCGCGGTGATCCGCGCCTCATCCAGGAACATCTGGACGAATTGCTCGTCCTTCTTGATGTCCGGGAGGATCTGCTTGACGGCGACGAACTTGCGAAATCCGCCCGGCCCCGAGGTGAAGGCGAGGAACAGCTCCGCCATCCCTCCCATCGAGAGGCGGGTGAGGATCTCGTATTTTCCAATGCGCCGCCCCCGGTCGGGATCTTCGCTGGCGCCATCCTGCCTGGCCATGAAGCCGGACATGTTAGCCGCGCGCTGCGTCCACGTCGATGACAGTCGCGCGAAAAGGACCCACCTCCTGGGTGAGCCGAGCCACCCGCCGTGCCCTCTTCCCCACGCCCGGAAGGAGTCCTCTACAGTGCGCTGTTCTCATCACGCCGGGGCGAAAGCCGAGCCCCTCGCCGAAAGGACGCCCATGTCTCGCCACGCAGCGCAGCCTCGACTCCTCGTGGGAATGCTCGCCACCCTGGTGCTGCTCGCCTGTGCTCCCGCGCACGCGGACGAACAGGCCGCGGCCCCCAAGGACACGAAAACCCAGTCCTCCCCGAAGAAGGACGGCGCGAAGCAGGAAACTCCCGTGAAGGAGGACACGGAGCAGGCCGCGGAGGACGCGGCGCCGAGCAAGGGCGGCCAGTGCACCGGCAAGGCGACCTTCTGCGGCGTGTACTCGAGCGTCTTCTGCAACAGCCAGCCCGGCTGTTCCTACTCGTACTCCACCAACCGGTGCATGGGGCTGGCCATGGAGTGCACGAAGGCCACGAACGCGGCCTTCTGCGAGAAGATCAAGGGCTGCTCCTGGAAGTGAGCCGCCTTTTCAAGCGCTGAGAGCGCGCACCCGGGCCGCGAGGTTCTGCGTGAAGAGGCGGTAGATGCGCAGCGCCGCGGCCTCGTGGGTGTCCAGGTAGTGCTCGAAGGCCGTGCGGCTGATGCGCAGCGCGCGCACGGCCGTGCGGGCCCGCACGTGCGCGGACACCGGCGCGTCCTGCACCAGGGAGATCTCCCCGAGGTACTCCCCCGGCCCCAGCGAGTTGAGCAGCCGCGCGTCCGACTCCGGGCCGCTGAAGACGTCCACCGTCCCCTCCATCAGGACGAGCAGCGCCACGCCGGGCTCTCCCTTCTCCAGCACCACGGAGTCCTGCGCGAGCACCACCTGCCGGGCCTGCCGGTAGAGGTCCTTCATGTCCTCCAGCGACAGCTCGCTGAAGATGGGGATGGCCTTGAGGAAGCGATAGCCGTTGGCCACGGGCGTGGTGGAGGGCGTGTTGCGACGGCCGAGCACCGCCTCCGCCTCCGCGTTCATGCCCATGCGACGCAACAGCCGCGCGCGCTCGGTGACCATCGCCGGCTCGGCCCGCGCCACGTCGGAGCTGGTCAGCGCGTCCACCAGCACCGCGAGCGCGCGGTGCGTGAAGCCCTCGACGTCCAGCAGCCGGCACATGCGCAGCACGGCCTCGATGTAGCGCGGGTCCTCGGGCGTCACGCAGCCCAGGGTCTCCACCTCCGCGTGGGGCAGACCGAGCTCGCGGTAGAGGTCCGCCGCGTCGAAGGGCCGCTTGAGGCGCACCAGGCACTGCGCCATGGACTCGCGCGCGCCCAGGCCGCGGTACACCTCCAGCGCGCGCTCCAGGGCCCCCGCGCGCTCGAAGGCCAACGCGGCGCGCTCGGACTCACCCGCGCGCAGCCAGGCCTCCGCCGCCTCCAGGTACTGGCCGCTCTGGACGTAGAGGTCGGCGGCCGCGGCGTCGTCACCGCTGCCGTCCATCAGCCGCGCGGCGCCCAGGAAGTCCCGGGCGCGTCGCAGCACCTCCACCAACCCGCGCCGCTCCTTCACCGGCCCCTGCGCGGCCTGCTTGCGCAGTCGCTCGCGCTGGGAGGCGCCCAGCTCCTCGTAGAGCTGCGCGGCCTGCTCCGTGTCCTCCAGCTCCACCAAAGACCGCACGGCGCGCAACGCCCCTTCTGCATCCGTCCCCATGCGTGCTCCCCCCACGCGAAGCCCCACTGTGGCTCCTGGCATGTCTCATCCTCCGGCCCAGTTGGCCGCCAGAAAAGGCCCGGTTCGACGCGTTGTATCGCGACGCCACCGACTGACACGACGCCCCATACCTCGTACAGGCCTTAAACGTGAGATAGAAAGCATCCAGCCGGACAACATCCCATGCCCCGCGCGCGGCCCATCACCGTCTCGACCTGGACGCCCGCCGGAGCCCCCGGGGTCCAGGTCCTCCGAGTAGAGGATGACACCCGGCTGTGGACAGGCCACGCCACCGCCCACGGACTCACCGTGACGTACGCGGGCGCCTTCGAGCCCCTCTCCACCGAGGCCCAGGTCCGCGCCGCGCTCCAGGGAGACCGCCGCGTGCGGTTCCTCACGCCCGGCGAGCAGACCGCCCTCTGACGACGCTCAACGGCGGGGCCGAGTGCTCGGGCGACGTCGAGGCCTCGGGGTGCCTCGACGCGCCTGGCTCCGAGTTCCCCGACGCGCTGGCGCCTTGCCGCTCCCGGGTCCGTCGACACTCGACAGCACCAGATGCTTCAGCAGCGCGTACACCGGCCCCGGGTCGAACTTGGGATCCAACAGCGCCTGGAGCGCCAGTCCGTCGAAGCATGACTTGATGATGACGGCGTAGTGGTGGTCCAGGGGCTCGGGGCGCGAGGCCTCCCCGCCCCGATAGCGCGCCACCGTGCGTGCCACCTCCAGGTCACCCTCCGCCTGGAGCTCGGAGACCGCCGAGGTGAGCTCCGCGTTGCGCAGCCCCAATGCGAACAGCTCGTAGCGCAGCCGGAACTGCTCGGGTGACGCGCGCAGGTGGCGCTCGCCCCACGCGAAGCTGGTGTCCGCCAGGTCCTCCAGCGGCGTCTCGTCCCGCAGCTTCTTGAGCTCCGCCACGTACTGCGCGCTGTGCGCGCGCGTGACGGCGAGCAGCAACGCGTCCTTGCTGCCGAAGTAGTAGTGAACCAGCCCCTGGTTCACCCCGGCCACGCGCGCCACCTCCTTCACCGTCGTCGCGTCGTAGCCCCGCTCCGCCAACACGCGCGAGCTGGCGGCGATGAGCCGCTCCCGGGCATCCGGCTCTCCCGTGAGCGCCGGCTCCGGCGGAGGGGACGAAGGCTTCTTCGGGCTGCGTGGACGGGCCATCTGTCTCCCATAGGACGCCACACACCTACCCGCAAGCACCCCGATGCCGGCCGCCCGGTCGCCTTGACATCACCCGGGCGCAGCCTTAGTTAGTCGTGTAACTAAATTAGTCGAACGACTAAAAACACGGGAGCGCGAGATGAAGGTCCAGTCCAAGGGAGTCCTGACGGGAGTGCTGGCGGCGGCGGTGCTGATGGGCGCACCGGCGTTGGCGGACGACGCGGGCGAGCTGATTCCGTCGCGGGAGCGGGAGCGCCGGGGCTCGGTGCTGCTGGAGCTGCAGCCGCCCGCGCTGGACGCGTCGATGTACGGCGTGCGACTGGACATCTCGCCCCGGTTCGAGGGGCCGTTCTCCTTCGGACTGATGGCGCGCGCGGGCCAGTGGGGCAACGCGGTGGGCGTGCGCACGCGCTTCGAGGGGGCGGAGCTGGGCGAGGTGAAGCTCAACTACGCGGTGGGCGCGGACGCGCGCTACACGGTGACGACGTTCGCGAACGGCGCGCTGCGGCCCTTCGTCGGGCTGACGGCGGGCTTCGAGGAGTTCGTGGCGCGCACGGGCAAGGGCCCTTCGCAGAGCGCGAGCACGGCGGCGTTCGTGGAGCCCGCGGTGGGACTCATGTGGCGGCCAGGCGCGGGGCGGCTGGGCCTGACGGCGCGCGGTGGCCCGGGCTTCACCTTCACGGACGTGCGCACGCTGCGCATCTCGAATGGTGAGCTGAAGCTGCGGCAGGTCTACCCGACAGCGTCGCTCGGCCTGCTCGTCGTCCTCTGAGCATCCGGCGGCCCACCGTGTCGGGCGCGTGACAGGCGAGGCCCACCCCGTCGTGCCC
>NZ_SRLW01000272.1:0-13317 GCF_006518215.1 Myxococcus sp. AB025B | reverse complement strand
GGCCCGGCGCCCACCCCCGCCCTCCTCCCCAGGAGCAGTGACGGAGGAGGGCTATCTCGATGGCGTCAAGCCTTGCTGGGCGTGGGAGTCGGTGTCCGACCTGTGTGTTCCACCGATGCCGCCGCGGCCTCGGGCGCCACCGAAGGACTGCCCGCGCCCATGTGCATGCGGTGCTTCACCTCGGCGAAGCGCTCGCTGGACTCGCGCTCCGGGAACATCAGCGACACGAGCACCCCCACAATGAAAGCCAATGGCATGGTGATGATGCCTGGATTCTTCAGCGGGAACAGGGCGCTCGTGTTCTTGAGCAGGTCCACTTGTACGGTGGGCGACAGGAAGATGAGCACCACCGCGCTGAACGAGCCCGTCAACATGCTCGCCACCGCGCCGTGGGTGGTGAACTTCTTCCACGCCATGGACAACAGCAGCGCGGGGAAGTTGGCGCTCGCGGCGATCGCGAACGCCAGCCCCACCATGAACGCCACGTTCTGTCCCTTGAAGGCCACGCCCAGGACGATGGCGAGCACGCCCAGCAACAGGCTCGCCAGCCGCGCCACCTTGAGCTGCTCGTGCTCGGGGGCCTGGCCCTTGCGCACCACGCTGGACCACAAGTCATGGGACAGCGCCGCCGCGCCGGACAGCGTCAGGCCCGCGACCACCGCGAGGATGGTGGCGAAGGCCACCGCGGAGATGAAGCCCAAAAAGCCCGTGCCGCCCACGACCTCGGCGAGCATGGGCGCCGCCATGTTGCCGCCCTTGTCCACGCTGGTGATCGCCTGCCGGCCCACCAGCACCGACGCGCCGAAGCCGAGGATGAACGTCACCAGGTAGAAGTACCCGATGAGCCCCGTGGCGTAGAACACGCTGCTGCGCGCGGCCTTCGCGTCCGGCACCGTGTAGAAGCGCATCAGGATGTGCGGCAGGCCCGCGGTGCCGAACATCAGCGCCAGGCCCAGCGAAATCGTCTCCAGCGGGTTGCTCACCAGCGTGCCCGGCGCCAGCGTCTTCTCCCCGTACTGGCGGGTGGCCTCGCTGAAGAGCGCCAGCGGGCTGAAGCCGAACTTGTAGAGCACCGCCAGCGCCAGCGCGGACGCACCCGCCAGCAGCAGCACCGCCTTCACGATCTGCACCCACGTGGTGGCGATCATCCCGCCGAAGAGCACGTAGAGGATCATCACCGCGCCGACGATGACGACGGCGACCTCGTAGGACAGCCCGAAGAGCAGGTGGATGAGGTTGCCGGCGCCCACCATCTGCGCAATCAGGTAGAAGCTCACCACCGTGAGCGTGCCCAGCGCCGCGGCCAGCCGCACCGGCGTCTGCTTGAGCCGGTACGCCACGACGTCCGCGAAGGTGTACTTGCCCAGGTTGCGCAGGGGCTCGGCGATGAGGAACGTCACCACCGGCCAGCCCACCAGCCAGCCCACCGAGTAGATGAGGCCGTCGAAGCCCGACATGGCGACCAGGCCCGCGATGCCCAGGAAGCTGGCGGCGCTCATGTAGTCGCCCGCCAGCGCGAAGCCGTTCTGCAGCGCGCTCACCCCGCCGCCCGCCGCGAAGAACTCGGACGTCGTCTTCGTCTTGCGCGCCGCCCAGTACGTGATTGCCAGGGTGACGCCCACGAAGAGCAGGAAGAAGAGGATGGCCGTGGAGTTGGGCTGGCCCAGCTGCGTGCCCGTTGCCGAAGGGGGATTCATGCGGATTCTCCTCTCAACGACGCAGTTCGCGCAGGGCCCGGTCGTACTTGCCGTTCGCCCAGATCATGTAGATGCCCGTCAGTGCCCAGGCCGTCACGATGACGAGCGCGCCCAGGAGGATGCCCACCGACAGACCGGGGACGAGCTGCTGGCCCATCAACGGCTTGTTGAAGGCCACCAGCAGGATGAAGCCGAAGTAGGCCACCAGCGTGGCCACGGTGAGGACGGCGGCCACCCGCCAGCGCGCGGCCGCGAGTCTTTCCAACGCCTCTTCTTGAGATGGGGAGGACATCGCTTGAGCTCCTGGGTAGGGGTGGGAATCAGCGCCGCGCCTGCGCGGGCGTGGCCTTGGTGAGCAATTCGTCCAGCACCGTCGGGTCCGCCAGGGTGGTGGAGTCACCCAGGTTCTCCGTCTCGCCGGACGCAATCTTGCGCAGCATGCGCCGCAGGATCTTGCCCGAGCGCGTCTTGGGCAGGCCGTTGACCACCACGACGCGGTCCGGCGTGGCGATGGGGCCGATGACGTGACGCACCTGCTCCTTGAGCGCGCCCACCATCTGCTCGCTGGAGGTCTCCTGCCAGTCGGGCTTCACGGTGACGAAGGCGCACACGCCGGTGCCCTTGATGTCGTGGGGGAAGCCCACCACGGCGGCCTCGGCCACGGCCTCGTGCGCCACCAGCGCGCTCTCCACCTCCGCCGTCCCCAGCCGGTGGCCGGACACGTTGAGCACGTCGTCCACGCGGCCGGTTATCCAGTAGTAGCCGTCCTCGTCGCGCCGGCAGCCGTCACCTGTGAAGTACAGGTTGGGGAAGCGCGAGTAGTACGTCTCCACGAAGCGCTGGTGGTGGCCGTACAGCGTGCGCGCCTGCCCCGGCCACGAGCGCGCCAGGCACAGGTTGCCGCTGACGCCGTTGCCCTCGATGACGCGGCCCTCGTCGTCCAGCAGCACCGGCTCCACGCCGAAGAAGGGCAGGGTGGCGCTCCCTGGCTTGCACGGCGTCGCGCCCGGCAGCGGGGAGATGAGGATGCCGCCCGTCTCCGTCTGCCACCACGTGTCGATGATGGGGCAGCGGCCCTCGCCCACCACATCGTGGTACCAGCGCCACACCTCCGGGTTGATGGGCTCGCCCACGCTGCCGAGCAGCCGCAGCGACCTGCGCGAGGACCTCTTCACGAAGCCGTCGCCCTCCTTGATGAGCGCGCGCAGCGCGGTGGGCGCGGTGTAGAGGACGGTGGCCTTCACGTCGTCCACCACCTGCCAGAGCCGGCCGGAGTCCGGGTAGGACGGCGTGGACTCGAAGAGCACGGTGGTGGTGCCGTTGGTGAGCGGGCCGTACAGGAGGTAGCTGTGGCCCGTCACCCAGCCCAGGTCCGCGGTGCAGAAGTGCACGTCATCGGCGCGCACGTCGAAGACGTAGTGGTGCGTCGTCGCCGCGTACACCAGGTAGCCGCCCGTGGTGTGCAGCACGCCCTTGGGCTTCCCGGTGGAGCCGGAGGTGTAGAGGATGAAGAGCGGGTCCTCCGCGTCCATCCACTCGGCCGGACACACGCCGCGGTGGCGCGACATCTCCTGGTCCAGCCATGAATCACGGCCCTCCACCATGGGCACCTCGCGCGAGGTGCGGCGCACCACCAGCACGGAGGACACCTGGGTGAGCCCCTCCACCGCCTCGTCGGCGATGGCCTTGGTGGGCACGCTCTTGGGACCGCGCGGCCCCTCGTTCGCGGTGACCAGCACCCTCGCGCCCGAGTCCAGGATGCGCTCGCGCAAGGACTCCGACGAGAAGCCCGCGAACACCACCGAGTGCACCGCGCCGATGCGCGCGCACGCGAGCATGGTGTACGCCAGCTCCGGAATCATCGGCAGGTAGATGCAGACGCGGTCGCCCTTCTTCACGCCGTGGGCCTTGAGCACGTTGGCCACGCGTCCCACGTGGTGCTGCAGGTCGCGGAAGGTGATGGTCTCGTACTCGCCCGGCTCGTTCTTCGCCCAGAGGATGGCGGCCTTGCCGGGGCGCTCGCGCGCGTGGCGGTCCACGCAGTTGTAGGCCACGTTGAGCTTGCCGCCGCTGAACCAGGAGAAGTCCACCTGCTCCGCGTCCACCTCGCGGATGGCCTCCGGCGGGTGGAACCAGGTGAGCCTTTGGGCCTGCTCGCCCCAGAACGCCTCGGGCTCGCGCAGGCTCTTCTCGTGGAGGGCGCGGTACTCGTCGATGCTCTTCACGTGCGCCTGGCGGGAGAAGTGCTCCTTGGGCGCGACGAACGAATCCTTCTGGGCAGTCATCGGGGGTCCTCGACGGGCAGGGGGTCAGTAGAAGAACTGGAGCTGCGCGGTGCCGGTGACGCCGGTGTCCGCGTTGGACAGGTCGCCCACGCGCGCGATGGCGACCTCGGTCCTCAGGTTGAACGTGTGCTTCTGGAACCAGACGTTGAAGCCGGGCCGGAAGATGAGCGAGTCCTGGTTCGTGACGCGCGAGTTGAAGTACTCGACGGACACCAGGGGCTCCACCTTGGCGATGCGGTAGCCCAGCTCCGCCTGGACGCCCGTGCCGCTCTGCGGGTTGTCCATGCCCTGGCGGTAGTGGAACACGCCCGTCTGGAACACCAGCTCCTGGTCATGGCCCATGGGCCAGTCCAGGAAGGTGTCCGCGGAGAAGGCCACCGAGTCGTGCACGCCCGACGCGGTGGCGATGGCGGAGGGCTGGTAGTCCGCGCCCACGCCCACGGACAGGTGCGGCTTGTCGGTGAAGTAGATGCCCTGGAAGAAGAGGTCCTCCTCGCGGGTGAGGAAGTTCCAGCGCACCATCGCCACGCCGCGCGGCAGGTCATCCGGGTTGACGGTGGGCGCGTCCTCGCGCTTGGTGCCCTCGGCGCCGTTCATGATGGCGGCGCGGAAGCCCACCGGCCCCGCGAAGCCGCGCAGCTGCACGCCCATGTCGCGCCAGATCTTCCCCACCCCCGCGGTGAAGCGGATGACGCTCGAGTGGTAGTCCACCGAGTTGAGCGCGATGGCGCCCTGGAGGTTGTGACGCGAGAGCGGGGCGATGAGCATGCCCACGTCCACCCAGAGCTTGTCCGCGAACTCGTAGGACACGAACGCGTCCTGGACAAAGAAGTCGACGTTGTAGTTGTTGTCCTTGCCGAAGTTGGGCTGGTCCGTCTCCATGAAGAAGGACAGACGCTTCGTCACGTTGCCATAGACGAGCAGCCGCACCCGGCGGATGAAGAAGTCCGTGCCCACGCCCCCGCTGGGCGCCCCGTCCTTGATGACCTGTGCCTGCGATTGGAGCAGCAGGTTGATGTTGAGGTTCGCCTCGTCGTTGATGGTTATCTTGCCTGCGATTGCGGAGCCCAGCGGGAGGAGGACCACGGCGAGCGCGACCAGGAGCGGCGACGAGCGCAGGGGGGAGTGGGGCATGCACCCTCCTTGAGCAACACTCCGGCCAACCCCGCATCCGACAAGATTCGGGACGTTGCAGGTTGGCTCGGCGCGTCAGGGTGTTACGGAAGGTGACGTGTGCGTTACCTCGGTAACGAATCGCGCAATGCGTCGTAACGAATCGTGCGCAAGCGACTTGTCGCGTCGAGGACGGTGCGGCGGTGCGTCATGCGCGGGTTCGGGGGAGGCCGAGCTTCTGGCGCTTCTCCCACAGGGCCTTGCGGCTGATGCCCAGACGCCTGGCCAGCTCCGTCTCGCCCATGTGCTCCTGGTTCTCGAGCACGAAGCGGCGGAAGTACTCCTCCATGGAGCCGCCGCCCGTCTCCTCGGTCTCCGGCTCGGCGGGCTCGGCGGCGTCGAGCGGCTCGCCACCGGGCAGCTCCAGCGCGAGCAGGTCCGGGGTGATGACGGGGCCCTCGGAGAGGATGACGGCGCGCTCCAGGGCGTTCTCCAATTCGCGCACGTTGCCCGGCCACGGGTGTGTCATCAGGGCCTGGAGGGACTCGGGGGACAGCGTCGCGGGCGGGCGGCCGATTCTGCGGCACGCCTTCTCCAGGAGGTACTTCGCCAGCACGGGCAGGTCCTCGCCGCGCTCGCGCAGGGGCGGCAGGCGGATCTCCACCACGCGCAGCCGGAAGTAGAGGTCCTGGCGGAACGCGCCCTCCTGCACGCGGCGGGGCAAGTCCCGATGTGTGGCGGCGACGATGCGCACGTCCACCTTGCGAGGCCGCGTGGAGCCCACCCGCCGCACCTCTCCGTCCTGGAGCATGCGCAACAGGCGCGCCTGCGCGGGCGCGGGCAATTCGCCCACCTCGTCCAGGAAGAGCGTGCCGCCGTGCGCGGCCTCCACCAGGCCCGCGTGCGCGGTGAGCGCGCCGGTGAAGGCGCCCTTCTCGTGGCCGAACAGCTCGCTCTCCAGGAGGCCCTCGGGGATGGCCGCGCAGTTGACGGAGATGAGGGGGCCGTCCGCGCGAGGGCTCTGTGCGTGGAGGGCGCGCGCCACCAGCTCCTTGCCGGTGCCGGACTCGCCCAGCACCAGCACGGTGGCGGGGGAGGGGGCCACCTTGCGCAGGCGCTCGAAGACGTCGCGCATCGCCGCGGAGCCGCCCACCATGCCGCTCACCGGATAGGACTGCTCCACCTCGCGCTTGAGGGCCGCGTTCTGGCGCGTGAGCTTGCCCTCGCGCAGCACGCGCTCCACCTGGAGGAGCAGCTCGTCGTGGTCGAACGGCTTGGCGATGTAGTCCACCGCGCCCAGCTTCATCGCGTCCACCGCGGACTTCACCGTGGCGTAGCTGGTCATGATGAGCACCGGCACCCCGGGACACAGCGCGATGACGTCCGTGCCCGGCGCGCCCGGCAGCCGCAGGTCCGACAGCACCAGGTCGAAGGAGTCGAGCGCGTAGTCGCTCGCGGCCTCCTGCACCGCGCCCGCCTCGGACACGTCGTGCCCGGCGCGCACGAGCAGCCGGCGCAGCTCCGTGCGGATGATGGGCTCGTCCTCGATGACCAGGATGCGGCTCACAGGGTGGCTCCCGGGACGGGACGCGCGGGGGGCGGGTGGCTTCGCGCGTCGGGCAGGCTCACCGTCACGCTAGTCCCTCCCCCGGGCCGGTTGTCCACCTGGATGGTGCCGCCGTGCTCGCGCACGATGCCCGCCACCAATGCGAGCCCGAGGCCCGTGCCCTCGCCCGGCTGCTTCGTCGTGAAGAAGGGCTCGAAGACGCGCTGGGTGAGCTCCGAGGCGATGCCGTGTCCCCGGTCCAGCACGCGCAGGTGCACGCGGCCCTCCTGGGCCTGTGCCTCCAGCTCCACGCGCCCACCCTCGGGCGAGGCATCCACCGCGTTGGTGAGCAGGTTGACGAGCACCTGCTCCAGCCGCTGCGCGTCGCCCAGCACCACCAGCCCCTCGGCGCCGCGGTGCTCGAAGCTCACCCCGCGGGAGCGCGTCGCCGAGCGCTCCATCCGCGCGAGCTGGAGCGCCTCCGCCAGGAGCGGCCCCACCTCCACGCGCGCGAAGGGGCGAGCCTCGCCGCCCACGGTGCCGGCGTGGCTGAAGCCCACCAGCGCGCGGACGATGGCGTCGATGCGTCGGCACTGCTGGAGGATGAGCCCGGTGCGCTCCTTCACCGCCTCCGCGTCGTCCAGCTCGTACTTGAGGTTCTGCGTGAGGCTGGCGATGGCCGTGAGGGGATTGCCAATCTCGTGCGCCACGCCCGCCGCCACGCGGCCCAGTGAGGCGAGCCGGTCCTGGTGCGCGAGCTTCGCGTCCACGGCCTTCTTCTCCGTCAGGTCCTCCACGAGCAGCGCCATGCCCTCGGACGTGCCGCCGCCCTCCTCGTCGGGTGTCAGTCGGGAGCGGTGCAGTCGCAGCGTGCGCTCGGCGCCATTCACGACGACGCGGGTCTCGGTGTCGGCCTCCGCGCCGGCCGAGAAGGCGGACAACAGCGAGCCCCAGGGCGCGGGGAGGTCCGCCAGCGGGTGGCCTCGCGAGGCGTGCTCGCGCACCCCGGACAGCCGCTCCAGCGCGGCGTTCCAGATGACCACCTCACCGTCGGGCCCCACGGTGCACACGCCCAGGGGCAGGTCCTCGAGGATGCGATTGAGGTAGCGCCGCACCGCCTCCACCGCGCGCACCGGGCCCTGCATGCCGCGCGCGTCGCGCAGGCGCTCCTCCACGAAGCGCAGCTGCTCGGCCAGCGCCGCGCGGGTGCCGGGCTCCAGCCGCAGCGCCTCCGCCACCGTGAGCCTCGCGAGCACCGGACCCAACAGGCCCGAGAGGTTTCGCTCCACGCCGTCGCGCAGGCGGCGCAGCTCGGAGGGGCGCCGCTCGTCCGGGGACATGTCGAGCGACGCCAGCGCGCGGTCCACCTCCGCCGACGCGGCCTCCTCGCCGAGCAGCGGCGCCAGGCGCTCGCGGAACTCCCGCGGCGAGCCGGCCTCCACGCCGCCGGAGACGAGCCCGGGACCCTCCCGCGTGCACGCCCGCGCGGCCTCCGTCTCCGCCTGGGACTGCCGGGTGGCCAGCGACACGCCCACGAAGGCGAGCGTGTTGAGCGTCAGCGAAGCGAAGGTGGAGAAGCCCCACGGCTCGTCGCTCGGAAAGCCGAGCAGCGCGGAGACGCGGTGGGTCCACGCCACCACGCCCGGCGAGGCCCACAGCGGCACCACCAGCGTCACCATCCACACCGCCGCGCCCGCGCCCAGGCCCGCGAGCAGCCCCGCGCGCGTGGCCCGCTTCCAGAAGAGCAGCCCCAGCACGCCGGGCGCGAACTGCGCCACCGCGACGAAGGACACGAGGCCCAGGTCCACCAGCCCCATCCCCCGCGTGTCGAGCAGGCGGTAGAAGCCGTATCCCGCCAGGATGATGAGCGCGATGAGCAGCCGCCGCGCCCAGAGCAGCCAGCCGTACAGGTGCGGCTGGCCGCGCGCGTAGCCCAGGGGCAGCACCAGGTGCGTCAGGCACATGGGCGCCAGGGCCAGCGTGGTGACGATGACCATGGCGCTGGAGGCGGACACGCCGCCCAGGAAGGCCACCAGCGCCAGTCCCGTCGCGCCGCGCGAGGCGGGCACCGCGAGCAGGTGGAAGTCCGCGGGCCAGGGCAGCCCCAGCGCCTCGCCGCTCCACAGCACCACGGGGACCGCGAGGTTCATCACCAGCAGCACCAGCGGGAAGGCCCACGTCGCGGTGGACAGCGCGTCCTTCTCGGGCGCCTCGGTGAAGGCGACATGGTAGCTGCGCGGGGTGAGGAACGCCGCCGCGCACGAGAGCACCAGCAGGGGCGCCCACGACGCCTCGCGCGCGGGGCGCTGCAACTGCTCCACCGCCTCCGGATGCGCCTCCAGCCACGTCCACAATCCGTCCACGCCGCCGAACACCTGCGACACCGCCCACGCGCCCACGGCGACGAGCGCCACCACCTTCACGGCGGACTCGAAGGCGATGGCCAGCATCAGCCCCTCGTGTCGCTCGCGCGGGGTGAGGTGGCGCGCGCCGAAGAGGACGGAGAAGACGACGAGCACCGCGCAGAAGCCCATGCCGACGAGCGTGGGCGAGGCCGACGGGCTGAGCACCTTCGCGGACTCCACCACCGCGCGCACCTGGAGCGCGAGATAGGGGAGGCTGCCGGCCAGCATGAACAGCGTCACCGCCGTGCCCGTCGTCTGTCCCGGGTAGCGGAAGGCGAGCAGGTCCGCGAGCGAGGTGAGCTGCAGCTCACGCGTCAGCCGCAGGAGCGGACGCCACAGCACGGGCACGAGCAGGCACGCCAGGGTGACGCCCAGGTAGATGCCCAGGTAGCGGTAGCCGTGTCGGGCCGCGTAGCCCACGCTGCCGAAGTAGGACCAGGACGTGGCGTAGACGCCCAGGGCGAGCGCGTACACCAGCGGGTGCTGGGTGATGCGC
Source organism: Myxococcus sp. AB025B (assembly GCF_006518215.1). NCBI lineage: Bacteria > Pseudomonadati > Myxococcota > Myxococcia > Myxococcales > Myxococcaceae > Myxococcus > Myxococcus sp. AB025B. The sequence continues at coordinate 3,775 of NZ_SRLW01000272.1, read as the reverse complement.
GAGGAGATGAGGCCCCGCTCCGCCGCGTAGGCGACGAGGAACAGCACGAGCAGGTAGACGACGGACGCGGCGACGAGCGAGCCCAGCTCAAGCGTCATGGCCACCGCCCCGGTACGCGGCCCAACCGCCCAGGGCGATGACGCCCAGCCAGACGACGAAGGGCAGGTAGCCGGGCGCGTCCTCCGCCAACCACAGACGCCTGAGCGGCGAGCCGAAGAGCAGCACCGCGATGGCGAAGACGAGCAGCGACGGCATCGCGGGCGCGTCCGGCTCCGTGGGGCGCTTCATGGCGTCCGAGGATAGCAGCGCGACGGCGGGTGGGTGACAATGCGGTGACACGCTTTCCTCACGAGGCCCGAGCGCCTGAGGAGGGAGCGCGTGCTCGTCGCGCATCGAGGGGGAAGCACAGGATGGCCGAAGCGAGGGCGGTACCGGTCTGGCAGACGCGACTGAAGTCGGCCCCCCAGCGTCGGGCCCTCCATGGCGTCATGCTGCTGGTCTGGTGCGCGGTGGGGCTGGGGGGACTGAAGCTGGGGCTGGACCTTCTTGTCGAGGTGCTTCGGGTGTCGTTCGACCCCGCGCCGATGGGCCTCCGTTCGGACATGCGCAACGTCCAGGCGGTGGGGCTGGTGCTCGGAGGCCTGGCGCTCATCGCCTTCCTCACGGTGTGGCTGGTGGTGGGCGTCCGCGTGGGGCGCTTCTTCCTGCGCTCGCTCTGGGGCGAGGACCAGGTCTCGATGGACACCCGAGGGGTGACGTGGAGGCGGTGGAACGGCCCCGGCAGCGAGCGGTGCTGCCTGCCGTTCACCGAGGTGGCGGCCGTGCCGAAGCCCATCGGCGGCGTCGAGCTGCAACTGCACTCGGGACGCGTGGTCCGGCTGGCTTCACTGGGGTCGTCGTCGGAGCACGATGCGCTGTGGAAGATGCTGTGCACGCTCTCGGAGCTGGGGCCCACGCCGCTGGAGCCCGAGAAGAGCGTGCCCCGGGGGAAGGAGGTCCTGACGCTCCCGGATGGCGTCGTGGTGCTGCGCGACGACCGGGGGGATGTGGCACAGAAGGCCTGGGTCCGCGGAGGCGTGGCGCTCCTGCTGCTGTCCTCGGCGGCGATGGCGGGCTGGCGTCAGTCCATCGATGGGCTCACGGTGGAGGACACGTTGCTTATGGTGGTGCTCCTGGCCTCGGCGGTGTGGGCGGGGCTCAACGCGCTGCCCGCGCTCCAGGCGCGATGGGAGTGGGAGCTGCGCCCGGGTTCACTGGAGCGTGTCTGGCATGGCCTGGGGACTCCCGAGCGCGTGCGGCATCAGGTGAAGTGGCTCGAGCTGCGGCGGACCGAGAACGAACATGAGGGGAGCACGTGGCAGGTGTTCTCGCTGTGGATTCGCACGGGCTCGGGCCAGATGGAGCTGTCCCAGGCCGGCTCGCAGCGCTCGCGCATGGAGCACCTGGGCGATTGGCTGGCGCCGCGCCTCGGCGTGCGGTTCAAGCGAGAGCTCGAGGAGTAGGGCGCCAGAGGATGGCGCTCCCCGGGACGAGGCTGCTAAGCCGGGCGGGACATGGCCGAGGACACCCCCTCTCAGTTCGCCGAGCTCGCGCAGTTCACCCTGGACCGTGCCTCGCTCCGCCGGCTCCCCGAGTCCTTCTGTCGTCGCAACCAGGTCGCGGTGCTGGACAAGGTGGACCCGCAGGCCGACGGCGCGCCGGTGACGGTGGGCATGACGAACCCGGACCAGCCCTCCGTCCTGGAGCTCATCACCGAGTTCCTGCGCCGGCCGCTGCGCGTGGTGCGGCTCAATCCGTATGAAATCGAGTCCGCGCTGGAGGTGGGCTTCGGCGCGGGGCCACGTGTCACCGCGGACGTGGTGCTGACGCCCGGCACGCGCATGTCGAGTCCGCCCACCACGGTGGAGCTGGTGGAGCACGTGCTGGTGAGCGCCGTGGAGTTGAATGCCTCCGACATCCACGTGGAGAGCTACTTCGACGACGTGGACCTGCGCTATCGCATCGACGGCATCCTCCACCAGTCGTACACGGACATCGACCCGCGCTCGCTGCCGGGTGTCGTCAGCCGGGTGAAGGTGCTGGCGGGCTTGGACATCACGGAGCGCAGGCGTCCCCAGGACGGGCGGCTGCGCGCGCTCGTCGAGCGGCCCGAGGGTCGCAAGGTGGTGGACTTCCGCGTCAGCGTGGTGCCGAGCCCCGCGGGGGAGGACGTGGTCATCCGCATCCTCGACGCGAGCGTGGGGCTGGTGCCGGTGGCGAAGCTGGGCATGTCGCCCGCGATGCAGGCCGTCTTCCTGCAACTGCTGGCGAATCCGGAGGGACTGGTGCTCGTCACCGGGCCCACGGGCAGCGGGAAGACGACGACGTTGTACTCGGCGCTGGCGCAGCTGAACGACGGGCTGCGCAAGATCGTCACCGCCGAGGACCCCATCGAGTACTACGTCCCCAAGGTGAACCAGAAGCAGGTGACGCCGCAGATGCCGTACGCGACGTTGCTGCGCGCGCTCCTTCGCCAGGACCCCAACGTGATGCTGGTGGGCGAGGTGCGTGATCTGGAGACGGGCAGCATGGCGCTGACGGCCGCGGCCACGGGGCACGTGGTGCTGGGCACGCTGCACACGGCGGACGCGGTGGGCGCGGTGGCGCGCCTGCGTGGCCTGGGGCTCGACGACGTGGACGTGGCGGACTCACTCCTGGCGGTGGTGACGCAGCGACTGGTGCGGCGCATCTGCGCGCAGTGCACCGTGGACATGCGGCCCACGGACGAGCAGTCGAAGCTGCTGGGCCGGCTGTTGAACGGCGTGCGTACGCAGGTGGGGCAGGGCTGCGCCGCGTGCAACCACACGGGCTACAAGGGGCGTCTGGGCATCTTCGAGCTCCTGGTGGTGGACCCGGACCTGCAGGACCTCATCGCCCGGGGGGAGCCCACGGTGCACCTGCGTCGGCACGCGCGGGCCCATGGGCTGCGCACGCTGGTGGAGGACGCGCTGGACAAGGTGGACGCGGGCATCACCACGGTGGCGGAGCTGGTGCGCGTGGTGCCCTATCGCCACATCCTCACCACGCGGGACGAGCGCTACGGCCAGGAGTCCGACGAGGAGGCCTGAGAGCGCTTCGTCGTCGCGGACGTGACAGCGGGGTGACAGACTTTTCATCGTGGGCGCGGGCCTTTGCGACCGGGGCACACGGAGGCTCATCAGGAGGCATCGCGTGACGTGGCTCACCCAGGAAGGCGAGGTCTGGCGGGCGAGGTTCGGGCCCTCCGCGCACTCACGGGTGATGATGGGGCTCGGCTGGGTGTTCTGGACCGCGGGGTGGTTGGCCGGAGTGGTGGTGCCCGGCGCGGCGCTCGGGCGGCTGGTGCTCGCGCTGCTGAAGTCCGTCCCGCTGGCGGTCGATGCGCCGCAAGGCTTCACGTCGAGCTGGGGCGCGGTGCTGGCGGTGCTGTTCCTGGCGCTGTGGCTGTGCGTCTGGGTTCCGGTGGGCCTCGTGGCGCAGGTGGGGCTGCTGTGGGCGATGTTCGTGCGGGAAGAGGTGACGGTGGACCCGCGAGGGGTGACGCGCCGCTCGATGGTCGGTCCCTGGGGGCGGTCCACGCGGGTCGACTTCTCGGGGCTCGCGGATGTGTATCTCCGACGTGAAGGCCAGGCGGTGATGGGGCTGCGGCACTCGGGAGAAGAGGTGGCCCTGTCCCAGGGGGGAACGGCGGAGCAGCATCAAGCGCTGTGGGCGCGGATGCGGGAGCTGTCGGGGTTGGGTGGGCCCATCTCGGAGC
>NZ_SRLW01000271.1:0-13530 GCF_006518215.1 Myxococcus sp. AB025B | reverse complement strand
CTTGGGGGGGGCGGGGCATGGCGTTATACGTGGAGCGTATATCCGCTGTGCGGACCCCGCTACTACCGTGGACCGCCGCTCTGGGACACCTTCACCTCGACTCGCAGCAACCCAGGTGAACGTCATGTCCTTCATTCGCGCCGTACATGAACCCGCTGGAAGAGGCGCGCTGCCCTCGGACGAGGCCCGCGCGCCTCGCCTCGCCCTGGTGGGCCCCGGAGACTCGGGCTCGATGTCGAGGGGGCTGCGCCTGCTTTTGGCGGCGAGCGCCGGGTTCTCGGTGGCCTCGCTCTACTACAGCCAGCCGATGCTGGGGGTGATGGGCTCCTCCATCGGCGCCTCGGACACGGCGGTGGGACTCTTGCCCACGCTCACCCAGTTGGGCTACGCGCTGGGCATCCTGCTGCTGACGCCGCTGGGGGACCGCTTCGACCGGCGCCGCATCATCCTCATCAAGGTCGGCCTGCTCGCGGTGGCCCTGCTGCTCAGCGGCCTGGCGCCCGCCATCGGTCCGCTGCTGGTGGTGAGCTTCGTGGTGGGGCTCACGGCGACGGTGGCGCAGGACATCGTGCCCGCCGCGGCCACCCTGGCCCCCGAGAAGGAGCGCGGCGGCGTCGTCGGGACGGTGATGACGGGCCTGCTGCTCGGCATCCTGCTCTCGCGCGTCGTCAGCGGCGTGGTGGCCGAGCAGCTCGGCTGGCGCGCCATGTACGTGATGGCCGCGGGCAGCGTGGTGGTGATTGGCGCGGTGGTGTGGCGCGGGCTGCCGGCCTTCCGTCCGACGAGCACGCTCTCCTACGGTGCGCTGCTCGGCTCGCTCGTGAGCCTGTGGCGCAAGCACGGGGCGCTGCGCCGGGCCGCGCTGGCCCAGGGGCTGCTCTCGGTGGGCTTCAGCGCGTTCTGGTCCACGCTCGCGGTGATGCTGCATGGCGCGCCGTTCCACCTGGGCAGCGCGGCGGCGGGGGCCTTCGGCCTGGCGGGCGCGGCGGGGGCCCTGGGCGCGCCCATCGCCGGGCGCGTGTCGGACCGCTTCGATCCCGAGGTCGTCACGCGGCTGGGCGCGGGGCTGACGGCCGTGGCGTTCGCCGCGATGTTCGCTTCACCGTGGCTCCAGCCAGATGCTCGGCTGTGGTTGTTCGGCGCCAGCGCGATTGGCTTCGACCTGGGCGTGCAGATGACGCTGGTGGCGCATCAGACGATGGTGTTCGGCATCGACCCGGCCGCGCGCAGCCGGCTCAACGCGGTGCTGTTCGTCTGCGTGTTCATCGGCATGTCGCTGGGCGCGGTGAGCGGCAGCCTCGTGCTGGCCGGGTGGGGCTGGGGCGCGGTGACGTTGCTGGCGACGGTCTCCGCGCTGGCCGCCCTGGTGGTGCGCCTGTGGCCGGCGGCTCGCTGAGTTCCAGAAAGGCGCCCTCGGCTACCAGGTGCCGAGGGTGCCAATCACGTTGCCGGTCTTCGCGTCGAAGACATCCAGCCACATCCAGTGGGGCACGTAGAGCCGGTCCCCCTGCTTGCGAAAGCTGGTGACGAGCGAGCCGTCCTTGGAGCGGGGGATGGGCACGTCCCAGACGACGGCCCCCGTCCTCGCGTCCCGGCGGCGATGGCGCCGTGCCACAGGGGCTCCTTCGCGCCCTGCTCGAACACCGCCGCCATGGGGACGCGCGTCCCCGGGTTCCGGGCGCCCAGCACCACGTCGAGCCCATGCGCCGCGGAGATGTATTACCCGCGGAAGCCCGGGATGGACGGGGCCGTGAGGGCGAGCGAGCACGGCAGATGGGTCTTCCGGACCTGCTCGGCGACCAGGGTGAACGGCGCGTTGCACCGAGGGCAGCGTGGCGATGTGGGACGAGCGCGAGCCATCCCTTCTTCCTACCATTCCACCCCCCATGCGCCCACCCTGGCCACTTGGAAGGCGTCAGCGAGGCTCGGTAGCGTGAGGCCCATGCTCCCAGCCCATGCCCTCGTGTCCTCCGTCCTGGCGCTGTTCTCCTCGGAGGTCTTCTCGTTGCACGCGGACCGCTGTGTCGCGCCCGAGCCTGCCGCCGCCCTGCGCGTGGCCAGCTTCACGCCCTCGGATTGCTCCCTGGCGCAGACCGTGCCCGGGCCGCTGTGGCAGCCCACCACGGTGCGGCGCATCCCGGTGGTGGTGCACCTCATCTCGGATGCGGCGTGCGCGAACGGCAACATCTCTGACGCGCTGGTGCACAGCCAAATCACGGTCCTCAACGAGGACTTCCGCGCGCTGACGGGGACGCCGGGGGCCGCGGGCGTGGACAGCAAGCTGGAGTTCTTCCTCGCCACCGAGGACCCCGCGGGCAACCCGACGACGGGCATCCAGCGCTACTGCAACACGACCTGGCACCAGGACCAGGGCAGCTACTGGAACACCATTGCGTGGGACCCGACGCGCTACCTGAACCTCTACACGAACAGCGCGGGCGGCTCGCGCGGGTATGTGCCGTTCCTCCCCGCGGACCCCTCGGGCGCGGTGGGGCAGCCGCAGGACCGGGTGGTCATCAACTGGCGGGCCTTCGGCCGCGTGGGGCCCGTGGTGCCGTACCACCAGGGGAGGACCGTCACGCACGAGGTGGGCCACTACCTGGGCCTGTTCCACACGTACTACGAGGGCTGTGGCATCGCCACGGCGCCGGCTTGCTACACCACGGGCGACCGCATCTGTGACACGGCGCCCAACGTCACGTCCCACAAGGGCTGTCCGGTGGGACTCACCAGCTGCGGCGGTGCGCCCGTGCCCGTGCAGAACTACATGGAGCTGACGGATGACGCGTGCATGACGGGCTTCACCGCGGAGCAGGTGCAGCGCATGCGGTGCACCCTGGCCTCGTACCGCTCCACGCTGGCGCAGTAGGGCCGGAAGGGGGCCGTGGTATTCCGGCGAGCTCCAGTGGATCCGCGTCAGCGAGCATGGGGGCGGCGGGCTGTATTCGCCCCTGCTGCAGCTGGTCGTCGAGGGCGCGCGGGGGCGGCTCTTGACCTGAGCCCCCGGCGCCATCCGCCGACCTGGCTACTTCTTCAGCTCGACCACCGGCGCGAAGCCGCCGTAGATCATCCGCGCGCCGTCGAACGGCATCGGGTTCTTCTCCGGGCTCATGTCGGGGTCTTCCATCATCTTCGCCATGCCGGCGTCGCGCGTGGGCTTGTCGGGCCACTCCACCCAGGAGAAGACCACCGTCTCGTCGTCCTTGGCCTGCACGGCCCGGCGGAAGTCGGTGAGCTTGCCGCTCGGCACGTCGTCCCCCCAACACTCGAGCACGCGCAGGGCCCCGTACTTCATGAAGACGGGGTCGCCCTTGCGGGCGTGGTCGATGAACTTCTCCTTGTTCGCGGTCGGCACGGCGATGACGAAACCATCGATGTAGGACATGGGAACTCCTCCAGGTGCGAGAGGGTGCCGAAAAGGCGCCTTCAAATGGGCGACGAATATCCGCTGGGAAGATCGACACGGCCCCCAATCACGTCCAGCCCGGAATTTTCCTCGGCAGGGGCTCTGCGGGCTTTGACGTGTCCGCGCCGTCCATGACGTGTCAGCGCCCTGCGTCGTCCGCCCGCGGCGGCTGAAGCCTGACACGTCAATGCCTGCCCCGCTGCGCCGCAAGTCCTTGAAGACAGACGAAAGGCAGACGCGAAGTTGGTGGTGCAGGGATTGCACGGGAATTTCCTGAAATAGGGCGCGGCGCCCCATCCCCTGAGAGGCAGACATGTCGCGAGTGAATCCACCCCCGATGGACCCGGGAATGGACGACGGGCTCCAGCTCGACGTCGCCATCATCGGTGCGGGCGTCTCCGGGCTCTACACGGGCTGGCGGCTGCTCGTCGGCGACCTCGCGGAGGGCGGCACGCGCCCATCCTCGGTGCACGTCTTCGAATTGAGCGAGCGATTGGGCGGCCGCATCGAGTCTGTCTTCCTGCCCGGCGTCTCCCTGGCGGCGGAGATTGGCGGCATGCGCTATCTGCAATCGCATGTCATCGTCAACTCGCTCATCTCGGACGTCTTCTCCCAGGAGCTGACGCCCCAGGACTTCCCACTGGGGGACGACAAGAACCACTACCGCTACCTGCGCGGCCAGCGCTTCAAGGCCGACGAGTGGGCGAACGCCCAGGCGGACCGCCGCACGTTCAAGACGCGCTACTTCCTGCCCGACGACGTGGTGGGCTTCGACTCGGACCAGCTCTTCAACAAGGTCATCTACGACGTCCTCATGGCGGACCCCTGGTTCCAGGAGCGCTACGCGAACCAGGTGAAGTTCACCGCGCCCTACGACTACACCTTCGAGCTCACCGCCCGGGACTGGGACGACATCAAGCCCAATCTGACCTACCGCAAGCCGGGGCCCTACCAGGGCAAGAAGGTCAATGACCTGGGCTTCTGGAACCTCCTCAAGGACCAGGTGGGCCAGGAGGCCTACGAGTTCCTGGCCGTGGCCGGCGGCTACTACTCCAACACCATCAACTGGAACGCCGCGGAGGCCTTCCCGTACCTCGTGGGCGACTTCTCCCTGGCGAGCGTGGAATACCAGACGCTGAAGGGCGGCTATGACCAGCTGGGCAACACGCTCGCCCAGCGCTTCGTCGCCCAGGACCCGAGCGGCAAGCGCGCCCACCTCTGGGGACAGAACGGCCTGACGGCGCTCACCGCCGCGCCGGAGGACAGCCCGTACCGGTATGTCCTCACCCTGAACAACGTCCAGAGCGGCAAGTCGTGGACGGTGTATGCCAAGGCCGTGGTGCTCGCGATGCCCCGCCGCGCACTGGAGCTGATCGGCGCGGACCGGTTCTTCACCAAGCCCCAGGTGAGCGCACAGGTGCGAAAGAACCTGGACGCGGTCATCTCCGAGCCGTCCTTCAAGCTGCTGATGGGCTTCGAGTCCCCCTGGTGGAACCAGGAGTTCCAGGCCGTGGCGGGCGAGTCGATCACCGACCTGCCCATGCGGCAGTGCTACTACTTCGGCACCGACCCGGCGAACAGCCACTCCATCCTGCTCGCCAGCTACAACGACATGCGGACCACGCCCTTCTGGTCCGCGCTGATGGACTCGCCCCACCAGCAGCTCGAGCGCTTCAAGCCCCGGCCCACGGCCCTGGCCTCACGCGAGGCGCTGGCCCAGGTGGAGGACCTGCAGGCCCCGGCGGTGATGGTGGCGGAGGCCGTGAGCCAGCTCCAGGAGCTGCACGGGCCGGCGAACCCCGTCCCCCAGCCGTACGTCTCCTACTTCCGCAACTGGACGGATGACCCCTATGGCGGTGGCTATCACGCGTGGCGCGCCGGGGTGAGCGTGCGGGACGTGATGCCCTTCATGCGCCGGCCGGACCCGGACGAGCACCTCCACATCTGCGGCGAGGCGTACTCGGACCAGCAGGGCTGGGTGGAGGGCGCCTTCTGCGAGGCGGAGAAGATGCTCCAGGCGCACTTCGGGCTCGCGTGGCCCACCTGGTTGGACAGCCAGTACTACCTCGGCTGGTAACGACAGACACCCTCCTTCGAAACGAAAGCAGACGAAGACATGGACTCCTATGACGTGGTCGTCGTGGGCGCGGGCGCCATCGGTCTGTCCGCGGCCTGGTGGTGCTCGAAGGCCGGCAAGAAGGTCCTGCTGTTGGACCAGTTCGACTTCGACAACGACTTCTTCTCCTCGAAGGGCGAGTCGCGCTTCTTCCGGGTGATGTACTCGGACCCGCACCTGTCCCTGCTCGCGCAGTCCGCCTATCCGCTCTGGCGGGAGCTGGAGTCGGACAGCGGTCTGAACGGCATCCTCAACGACACCTCGCTCCTGTTCTTCGGCCCGCCCAGCGGCGTGGACACGCCCGAGGGGGACTTGAAGGACTCCGAGGCCGTCCTGGAGGAGCAGGGCCTGCCCTTCCAGCGCCTCACCGCGGCGGACTTCCCGGAGCGCTTCCCCGTGCTCCAGGGCCTGAGCGACGACGTGGTGGGCCTGGTGCAGCCCCAGGCGGGCGTCATCGCGGCGGACCGGGCGCTGCGCGCGCTCGCCGACCAGTGCCGCAAGCGGGGCGTGGACATGATTCCCCGCCGGACGGTCAGCCGCATCCAGGACGCGCCCGGCCGGGTCACCGTCACCACCGCGCAGGGGACGTACACCGGCAAGAAGCTCATCCTGGTGCCGTCCGCGTGGACCAACGGCGTGCTCGACAGCCTGAACATCCAGCTCGCGCTCGAAATCTGGAGCATGACGTATGCCTATTTCGAGGTGTCCCCGTCCCAGTACACGTATCCGCTCTGGTTCTACTTCGGCGCGCCGAAGTTCCCCGGGGACGACACGACGACCTACTACGGGCTGCCGCCGCTGTTGACGCCCGGCCGCATCAAGGTCGGCACTGACTTCACCTTCCTGAAGTCCCCGCTGCCGCCCACCTCGCCGCCCCAGGCGGACCCGCGCATGGTGGACCTGCTCAACACCTTCATGCGCGAGCACTTCCGGGGGCTGCAGTCCCTGGCGGTGGACCCGGTGGGCTGCCTTTACACGATGACGCCCGACTTGAACTTCGTGCTGGATGTCCTCCCCGGGCACCCGGACGTGCTGCTGTTCACGGGTGATACGGGGCAGGCGTTCAAGTTCGCGCCGCTGCTCGGGCGAATCCTGTCCGAGCTCGCGCTCACGGGCGTCACCCGCACCAACATCCAGCCCTTCTCCATCCAGCGGCCCGGAATCCTCCGGCCCCGCTGAGCACTCCACCCCGAAAGCACCTGAGAGGTCGTCATGGCAGATACCGAGAACACCGCCAATGTCTTGATTGTCGTGGACGCGGAGAACCTCTACCTGGACTACCAGGGGAAGTTCAGCACGGACTCCAACCACCCCGTGGACCTGGGGGAGCCCACCCCGTACGTCTACATGTTCATCCGCTACGACGAGATGCTGTCGGGTCAGGCCACGGATGACCTGAACATCGTCGTCAACACCAACAACAACATCCGGTGGCGAATCACCTCGCTGACGGGCAACACGCGCTTCAGCGTCGCGCTCAACGGGTGTGACATCCTCCGGGGAGAGGGCTGCATCACGCCGCCCTTCCTCATCGAGCCCACGGTGACGGTGCCCCTGCCGTCGGTGCACGGCAACCAGGTCACGGTGGACTCGAAGCAGACGTACCAGGATGCCTACTTCCAGGCGACGGCGGTGAACCCGACGACCACGCCCGTGGTCTACACCTTCACGTTCGCCCTGGCGAACAACGACGGGAACATCCTGAGCTACTTCTCCTGGGACCCGAAGATCACCATCACCGCCTGACGCGTGTCCGCGCCGGTGGATGTCTGGATTTGTCTCGACTCGAATCGCAAGGAACAGGTGCGTCATGGCTCAGGATGATGGCTTCATCGATGTTCTCACCGTGGTGGATGTGGACAAGGTGCTCAAGGAGTATGGCCCCAACGGGTCGGCGGACGAGCCGGGAGTCCCCATCGCGGACTGTGTGTACATGCTGGTGCGCAAGGACGACGCGGTGGGCATGGAGGCCATCTCCGAGCTGACCGTCGCGGCCAAGACGAGCGACACGCTGCGCTGGCGGATGGCCTCGCTGACGCTCAACACCGGCTACTCGGCGGTGCTCTACAAGATGCGCGTCTCCGGCAATGCCCAGTGCATCTCTCCGCCCCAGCCCCTGGTGTCCCACATCAAGGTGCCGGTCCCCGAGGTCGCCGGGGGGCAGGTGGATGGCTACAACACCCAGCCCTATGTGGACTTCTATTTCCAGTCCACCGCGCTGCAGCCCACCGCCGCGCTGACGGACCAGAAGGTGACCTACCAGCTCTATGTCCAGGTGACGGACAACCAGGGCAACAAGGTGGGGACCTACTCGTGGGACCCGTACATCACCATCACCACCTGAGCCACGCCGCTCGACACACAGGAGATTCGTCATGAGTGACAAGATTCCCCCGCGCGTCACGGCCGCGCTCCCGGGCAGTGGCTGTCCATTCCACCGGGGCACCGGGGCGGCCATGTTGTCCAAGGCGCCGTCCGGCAACCTGGTGCGCCCCCACGGCGTCGTGGGCACCGCCGTGTCCAGCAAGTCCGCGCAGTCCCTCACCGGGGACAACGGCCCGGTCGTCTCCGACTTCTTCCGCATGTTCCCGGACCTGCGTCCCTCCGTCTTCAACGTGGAGGACCTCCGCGCCCTCACGCTGCCGGGCGGGCCCATGGACGATGACCGGCTGGGCCCGGGCGTGCCGCAGGACAACCCCACCATCCCCGCGGGCTACACGTTCCTGGGCCAGTTCCTGGACCATGACCTGACGTTCGACGTGTTCTCGGACATCAACAGCCGGGGCACCCAGCCCAACCAGACGCGCGACGCCATCACCCCGACGCTGGACCTGGGCAACATCTACGGCCGGGGGCCGGTGCAGGACGCCTTCCTGTTCGACGCGAAGGACGGCGCCACGCTGCTGTTCGGGCGGCAGGACAACCCGGACGGGGACGTGCTGCGCAACGTCCAGGGCACGGCCATCATCGGAGACCCGCGCAACGACGACAACATGTTCGTCAATCAGCTGCACCTGGCCTTCATCAAGTTCCACAACCAGGTGGTCAAGGACCTGTCGGGCTCGTTCTCCGGAGGCGCGCTCTTCGCCGAGGCCTCCCAGCGGGTGCGCTGGCACTACCAATGGATTGTCTACCATGACTTCGTGCGCCGCTTCGTCGGCGACGAGCTCTACGGCAAGCTGGTGAACCAGGGGCCGCAGTACTTCCCGCCCAACCTCCAGCAGATTCCCATCGAGTTCTCCGCCGCCGCCTACCGCATGGGGCACGCGACGATTCGGGAGACGTACACCGTCAACTCGAGCTACTCGAACGTGCAGATCTTCGACCTGCACCAGCCCGGGACGTTCCTCAGTCCGGAGAAGCGCGTGGACTGGAGGAACTTCTTCAACCTGGGCTCCGGCGTCACCCCGCAGGGGGCGAAGCTGTTCGACACGTACCTGGCCTCGGAGCTGTTGAACCTGCCGGAGGCCCTCATCCCGGGCTTCGACCATCCGCAGTACCAGGGCAAGCCGGACCCGCTGTACCTGTCGCTCGCGGGGCGCAACCTGCTGCGCCAGAACGAGTTCACCCTGCCGGCCGGCCAGACGGTCGCCGAGGCGCTGGGGACGACCCGCTACGCCAACTCGCAGCTCGGCCTGCCGCAGGGGTGGGGGAGCACGGTGGCGCCGCTCTGGTACTACATCCTCAAGGAGGCGAACCTCGCCAACCAGGGGCGCTTCCTCGGACCGGTGGGCGGACGCATCGTCGGGGAGACGTTCTTCAGCGTCCTGCTCAACGACCCCACGTCCTTTCTCCAGAACAAGGGCTGGAAGCCCACCTACGGCTCGGGCGGGGACTTCACCATCGCGGACCTGCTGCGCATCGCGGACGCGTACAAGAAGTCCTGAGCCGCGCACGTCCATTAGGGGCCGCAGGGGAGCTCGTGTCCGTCCCCTGCGGCCCGGAGTGTCCCCGGAGTCACACGGGACGTGTGTCGATTTGTAGATGCAATCAAGTTGCGATATTGCGGGTGGCTCCGTTATGGGAGTCTCCATGCTTGAAGCGAGGAACCTGTCCAAGCGCTACGGCGCGCACCCGGCGCTCGAGGGGCTGGACCTGTCCATCCAGGCGGGTGAGGTGTTCTGCCTGCTGGGGGCGAACGGCGCGGGCAAGACGACGACGCTGAACCTCTTCCTGGGCTTCATCGAGCCCACGGGCGGGGAGGCGCGCGTCGCGGGGCTGGAGGTGCGTCACCACGAGGCCCAGGTGCGCGGGCTGCTCGCCTACGTGCCGGAGCTGGTGATGCTCTACCCCCGGCTGACGGGGCGGGAGAACCTGTCCTACTTCAACACGCTGGCGGGGCGGCCGGCGCTGTCCACGCTGGAGTCCACGGACTGGCTCGCCCGCGCGGGGCTGCAGCCGGGGGCGATGGACGTGCCCGTGGGGCGCTATTCCAAGGGCATGCGGCAGAAGGTGGGCATCGCCATCGCGCTGGCCAAGGGTGCGAAGGCGTTGCTCCTGGACGAGCCGACGTCGGGCCTGGACCCGCTGGCCTCCAACGAGCTGTCGGAGCTGCTCCTGCGCCTGAGCGGCGAGGGAATGGCGGTGCTGATGGCGACGCATGACCTGTTCCGCGCGAAGGAGTCCGGCACGCGCGTGGGCATCATGAAGTCAGGCCGGCTGGTGGAGACGCGCGCCACGCGGGAATTGGGGCACGCGGAGCTGGAGCAGCTGTACCTGACGCACATGCGGGGCTGAGGACGCACGAATGATTCGGGCCATCGCACGCAAGGAATGGGTGGAGCTGTCGCGGGACGGGCGCTTCCGGACCGCGGGGATGTTGGTGGGGTTGCTGGCCGTGGTGGGGCTGGCCATGGGCGCGGTGCACGTGCGCGAGTCGCGTGCCGAGCGCGAGGCGGGCGCGCGGCTGACGCGTCAGCACTGGCTGGAGCAGGGGGAGAAGAACCCCCACTCGGCGGCGCACTACGGCGTCTGGGCCTTCAAGCCCGAGTCCGTCCTGGCCGCGTTCGACCGGGGCGTGGAGCCGTACCTGGGCGTGGCCGTCTACCTGGAGGCGCACAAGCGCAACCTCACCCAGCACCGCCCCGCGACGGACGCCACCGCGGTGGCCCGCTTCGGAGAGCTCACCGGCGCCGGAGTCCTCCAGCTCCTCCTGCCGCTGCTCATCATCCTGTTGACCTACTCCGCCTTCACGGCCGAGCGGGAGCAGGGCACCCTCCGCCTGCTGTTGAGCACCGGCGTGCGGCGTCACCAGCTCGTGCTGGGCAAGGCGCTGGGCGTGGGGCTGGCGCTGGCGGCGCTGCTGGTGCCGCTCGTCGTCGTGGGCCTGGGCCTGGTGGTGGGGCTGGGCGGCGGCCTGGATGCCTCGTGGGGAGACCTGCTGGGGCGCCTGTTGGTGCTGTCGCTGGGGTATGGGCTGTACTTGGCGGGCTTCGTGTTCCTGGGGCTGGCAGTGAGCGCGTGGGCGCGCACGTCGCGCGGCGCGCTGGTGGTGCTGCTGGCGGTGTGGATGCTCAACGCGCTGCTGGTGCCCCGGCTCGCGGCGGACGCGGCCCGGACGTGGGCGCCGGTGCCAACGGCGCAGGACTTCGCGCGCAGGCTCGCGGAGGACTACGAGAAGGGGTTGAGTGGACATGACTCGGCGGACGCGCGGCAGGTGGCGTTGGAGCGCGAGACGCTGGCGCGCTACGGGGTGGACTCGGTGGAGGCGCTCCCAGTGAACTTCCGGGGCATCGCGCTCCAGGCGGGCGAGGAGTACAGCAGCAAGGTGGCGGCGGTGCGCTTCGGGGAGCTGCGGGAGCGCTATGCGTCCCAGGAGCGGCTGCACCGCGCCTTCGCGCCGCTGTCGCCCATGCTCGCGCTCCGGCAGGTGTCGGCGTCGCTCGCGCGCACGGACCTGTCCGCGCACCTGCGCTTCACCGAGCAGGCGGAGGACTACCGGCAGGTGCTGGTGAAGCGGATGAACGATGACGTCGCGTTCCGCTCGAAGCACGGCGACGCCAACTACAAGGCGGATGCGTCCTTGTGGCGGCAGGTGCCGGAGCTGCGCCTGGAGGCGGTGCGGCTGACGGACGCGCTCGCGTCCCAGGTTCCGGGGCTGTTGTTGCTCGGGCTCTGGTTGTCGTGGACCACGGCGTTCGCCCTGCGCGCCGGCGCACGCCTGAGCGCGCTGTGAGGCACGAGCCCATGAACATGTCCCTGCTCCGACACGAGTGGTTCCTGCTTCGCAAGGACCGGATGCTCCTCTTCGCCGCCGCGCTCCTGCTCGGGCTGATGGCGTTGGGGCTCTACAACGGCTGGCGCTTCACCCAGGACCTGCGCGCGCATCAACAGGCGCTGCTCGCACAGGAGGCCCAGCGACGCGACCAGCTCGCGGCCCAGGCCGAGGCGCTGCGTCAGGGGCAGGGGACCGCGCCCCCCGCCTGGAAGAGCCCCACGATGCCGGTGCCGGTGGGCAACTTCCTCGTCCAGCCCGAGGCGCTCCTGCCTCCGGGGCCGCTGAGCGTCTTCACGGTGGGCCAGATGGACCTGCTGCCGTCGTCCTACCAGGTGTCACTGCAGGGCCGCCTCACGGACTTCGCGCGCGAGACGCTGGAGCACCCGGCGCACCTGGCCACCGGGACGCTGGATGTGTCGTTCGTGCTGCTCTACCTGCTGCCCTTGTTCGCGCTCGCGTTCTCGTTCGACCTGGTGTCGCGGGAGCGCGAGGACGGCACGCTCCGGTTGGTGCTGGTGCAGGCCACGGGGCTTCGGGGCTGGGCGCTGCGCAGGCTCGCCGTTCGCGCGGCGGTGCTCCTGGGCCTGTGCGTGCTCGCGGGGCTCGCGGGGCATGGGCTGACGGGAGGCGGTGGCGGGCTGCCGAGGCTCCTGGGGTGGCTGGCGTTGGTGGTGGGCTATGGGGCGTTCTGGTTCTGTCTGGCGCTGGCGGTGAACGCGCGTGCCTTGAGCTCCGCCACCAATGCGCTGGTGCTGGTGGGGGTGTGGTTGTTGCTCGTGGTGGTGGTGCCCGCCGCGGCGCAGCTCGGCGTGAGCGCGCTGTACCCGGTGCCCTCGCGCGTGGCGTTGGTGGGGGCGACCCGCGACGCCTCGCTGGATGCACAGCGGCGCGGCAGCGAGGTGCTGTCCGCCTACTTCGAGGACCATCCGGAGCTGGCGCCGAAGGGGACCCGGACGGAGGGCTACTGGCCCACCGCGCTGGCGGTGCAGGACGAGGCGGCCCGGGCCACCGCCCCCGTGGTCGCGGCCTTCCAGTCGCAGCTGGACGCGCAGCAGTCCGCGCTGGAGCTGCTGCGCTTCGTGTCCCCCGCGCTGGCCTTCCAGCAGGCGCTCCAGGACGTGGCGGGGACCGGTGGAGCACGGCACGCGCACTTCCTGCGGCAGGTGGACCGCTTCCACGCCTCGTGGCGCGAGGCCCTGCTGCCGCGAGTCTTCGCGGGCGACACGCTGGGCGCGGCGGACCATGCGCGACTGCCGCGCTTCGCTTATGTCGAGCAGCCCGGTGCCGACGTCGTCCCGCGGGTGGCCCTGGGGGTCCTCGCGCTGGCGTGGCCCACGTTGCTGGCCCTGGGGTTGGGGCTGCTGTGGCTGGGCCGTCCCCGGTTGTCGTGAGCGGAGGACCGCTTCAGCGTCGCGCCTTGTGCTGGCCCGCGTTGGTGGCGTCCGCGCGCAGGCACATCACCGAGTACAGGTTCATCGTGTAGAGGTTGTTCTCCGGCGCCAGGTCGGAGGCCTTCTGGAACAGGGCCGTGGCGCGCTCGTAGTCCCGGTGATGGTTCAGCAGAATCATCCCCAGGCGGTTGTAGAGCGGCGCGGGGTGGGGGAGCAGGCCGATGCCTCGCTCCAGCAGCTCGATGGCCTCCGCCCACCGTCCCGCCTGCTCCAGCCGGATGACGCGCTGGAGGACATCCTCGTTGGCGTCCTCCACGAAGGGCTTGGGCACCGCGCGCCCGGCCTGCGCCACCGGGGGAACGGGCGGAGGCGTCGGCTCCTGTCTCTTATACACAGCTCC
>NZ_SRLW01000270.1:0-13551 GCF_006518215.1 Myxococcus sp. AB025B | reverse complement strand
CCCCTGAGGCGGGCCGCCGCCGCGCCCACCTATTCCAGCGCGGAGTTCGTGGGGTTGGAGCGCCGCCAGGATGATCGCATCCACGCGGACGTGAAGGTGTCGATGCAGAACACCGGCATCTTCACGGACCACCGCATCATCAACCTGTCCTCCGGCGGCCTGTTCATCGCGACGGACAAGCCGCTGCGGCTGGGCACGCTGGTGGAGCTGACGTTGCGCTTCGATGACCCGTCGCGCGTGATGACGCTGCGCAGCTCGGTCATCTGGGAGAACTCGCTGGACGACGGGAAGAACCCTCGCGGCTACGGCTTGCGGCTCAGCAGCCTCCGCAAGGAGGAGCGCGAGTTCATCCAGCAGTTCGTCAGCCGCAAGCCCCCGAAGTAGGCCCGAGCGGTGCGCCCGCTCGGACAGGACACCTAGAGCAGCTGTCCGAGCAGCACCGCGCCCGTCATCACGAAGGTCGCCATCACCGCCATCACCGCCTTGAGCTCCAGGTCATCGCGGCCCATCACATTCATGAAGTTGTTCATGGTGTCCTCCGTCCCTCGTGTTGCCCCCTCCCCCTTTCCTACGGGACACCGCGCCGACGATTGCATCCCCCCTCCCGACGCCCTCCAGGATGACCTCCGTGCCTCCCGACGCCCCCGCCACGCCTCCTGACTACTGGCTGCTCGACGGGCTGCCCACCGCCGCGTCCGTCATCCGGGGAGAGCAGGTCCTGGTGGCCAACCAGGCCATGGCCTCGCTGCTGGGAATCTCCCTCGAGGAGCTGAAGGCCACGCCCGTCTCCGCCCACATCGCGCGCTTCATTCCCGCCGAGCGCGGCTGGGTGGAGGCCTTCCACGAGGCGCTCGTGCGCGACGGCAACCGTCCCGAGCATCCCCTGTGGCTGCGCATGCGCCGCGCGGATGGACAGGAGCGCACGCTGACGGCCACGTACGCGCCTGGCGCGTCGCCGGACGAGACGGTGGTGCTGCTGCACGACGCGGGAGGCGAGGACACCGCGCGCAGGCTCACCGAGGCCCTGGGCGCCGCCGCCACGGAGCTGCTCCACGCGCGGGACGAGCACGAGGTGCTGGAGACGGCGGTGGAGGCCGTGCACCGCCAGGGCTTCTACGCGGCCATCCTCCTGGTGGAGGGCGACACCTTCCGGCACGGGCCCATGCGGCAGGAGCCCGAAATCGTCGCGCTGGCCGAGCGCAAGTACGGCATGCCCGTCACCCAGGTGCGGCTGCCGCTCACCACCCTGCCCCATCTGGCGGAGGTGCTCTCGCGGCGCAAGGCGGCCTTCCATCAGGACGCGCTCGGCGCGGCCCACCGCATCCACAGCAGCGAGGTCTTCGAGGACATCCAGCGGGCCTACCCTCCCGGCATCCGCGCGCTGGACGCGCCCATCTTCGTGGAGGGCCAGCCCTTCGGCATCCTCACCGCGCAGGGCTTGAACCTCACGCCCGCGGCCGCGAGCACGCTGGAGCTGTTCGCGCAGATGGTGGGCGGCGTGCTGGAGAACGTGCGCCACCACCGCGTCGCCTCACAGCGCCTGGAGGAGGTGTCACGACTGCAGGACGAATTGGTGGCGCAGGAGCGGCTGATGGTGCTGGGCGAGGCCGCGGGCGTGGTCGCGCACGAGGTGCGCAACCCCCTGGGTGCCATCCTCAACGCGGTGGCGGTGCTGCGGCGCGAGGCGCACCTGGGCCCCACGGGGCAGGCCGCGGTGGGCATGCTGGAGGAGGAGGCCATCCGGCTGGAGGACATCGTCCGCGACCTGCTGGACGTGGTGCGTCCGCTGGAGCCCAGACCCCGGAGGGTCCACCTGGGCGAGCTGGTGCGGCGCGCGCTGGGGCAGATGCACGGCCCTCCGGACGCGCCCACGCTGCGCTTCACCGTGGACGAGGCTCCCGACACGCCGGAGCTGATGGGCGACGAGACGCTGCTCCAGCTCGCGGTGACGCACCTGGTGCGCAACGCGGTGCAGGCCTCGCCTCCGGGCGGGCGCGTGAAGCTGAGCGTGGAGCCCGGGGACGAGGGCGTGCGGCTGACGGTGGAGGACGAGGGCCCGGGCATCCCCGACGTGGACCCGCGCCGCATCTTCGAGCCCTTCTTCCTCACGCGCGCCAACGGACGCGGGCTGGGGCTGGCCATCGTCAAGCGCGTGGTGCTGGCGCATGGCGGGCAGGTGCGCGCCAGTGGCCGGCCGAAGCGGGGCGCGCGCTTCGAGGTGGTGCTCCCGCTGGAGCCTACCCGTAGGTCTCCCGCCTGATGCGCTTGTCGTCGATGCCGAGCGCGTGGAGGTGGCCGAGCACCGTCTCCATGAAGCGCGGCGTCGCGGGCGTGCGCGTCTCCAGCGCCTTGCGTCGGTCCCACGGAGTAATCGCGGGGCCGCACGCGTAGACCAGGCACGTGTCGCGGTCCGGGATGAGCTCCTCGAGGAGCGCCTGGTGGACGCGGCCCTTGCGCACGTCGCCGCCGAAGCGCGACTCGTCCAGCTCGCGCGTGAGGGTGTGCACCAGCCGGACGCGGTCCGCGTGCTGCCGGGCCAGGGCCTCCAGCTCGTCGCGGTAGAGGATGTCGCTCCACGTCTTGTTGGACATGAGGACGGTGTGGCGCGTCTTCAGGCCGCGGTGCAGCGCGTCCTTGAGGATGGCGAAGTTGGGCACCGCGCCCGAGCCGGCCACCAGGTGGACGACGTGGCCCGTGCGCGTCTCCACGTCGTCGGGCAGCACGTAGGGGCCCATGAAGCCGAGCACCTTGAGGCGCGCGCCGGTGAGCCGGCCGTGGACGAGGAAGGGCGAGAGCAGCGGCGGGTAGCGGGTGAGGCCAGGGATGAACTCCTCGTCCTTCACGGTGATGGCCACGTGGCGCTCGTGGGGGGCGGAGGCCAGGGAGTAGGAGCGCTGGGGCTCCTTGCGCCCCTTCTGCTCCTGCAGGTAGGCGGACAAGCGCCCGAGCGCGGGGAACTGGTGCGGGTCGATGTTGATGAACTGGCCGGCCTTGTAGTCGGGCCGGACGTCCCCGAAGTCGAGGAAGAGGGTGGCCGTGTCGTGCGTGTCCATCCGCACATGGTCGACGGTGACCTCGTACTCCACGGGCTTCCTGCTGCGCGAGGGGCTCGCTTCGGCGGCGCTCATGGCCCCTCCCTTAGCCCAAACCCGGGGTGCTCGCCGATGGGGTTGACGCGGGCTGCGTGGGATACCGGTCCGTGACAGGGCCTCGGGTGGCCCGTCCCGGAGTCGGTCCGGAGCGTTGGCTGCACGACGGGACGGCATGCGGGCAGGGGGCTGCCTCGACGCGGGCGCTGACCGGGGAGGGGGCTGGGACTACATCTTCTGGTGGCCAGTGGTGGGGCTGAAGGATGGGTGAAAGAGGTCGGACGCCTGGGCGCCGACTTGTCCATGCTCTCAAGCCGTCCCGAGGTGGAGGCGACCGACGCGTGCTCCGCATTCTCTTTTCGCTGATGGCACGGCTGCCGGAGGGAGTCCGGCGCCACGTGGTGCGTACCCTGATGGACGGGGTGTGGGATGCCCTGGCCGACGAGGTGGTGGAGGGCCGCGGCAACCTCCCGGACGTGCCCTGTCTCTACATCTGCAACCACCTGTCGAACGCGGACGGCTTCACGCTGGACCGCGCCTTCCGTCCCCGGAAGCTGGTGTTCCTGGCGGGCGTGAAGCTGCAGGGCACGGTGATGACGCGGCTGGCCTCGGAGGTGATGGAGACGATTGCCATCAAGCCCAACTCGCCGGACATCGAGGCGATGCGGCGCGCGGTGGAGACGCTCAAGGGCGGCAGCTCGGTGCTCATCTTCCCCGAGGGCGCGCGGAGCCGGACCCACGAGCTGCTCCAGGCGAAGAAGGGAGTGGCGCTCATCGCGAAGCGCGCGGGGGTGCCCGTGGTGCCGGTGGCGCTGATGGGGACCGAGAAGCTGATGCCCATCAACGACTCGGACATGGGGGGTGAGCGGCTGTACCACGCGCAGGTCCGGGTGCGGGTGGGGCCGGCGTTCCGCATGGAGGACCTGGAGCCCGAGACCGTCGGCGCGGAGGACGCGAGGCAGGCGCTGGCGGACGCGATGATGCGTCGGGTGGCGCGGCTGCTGCCTCCCGAGTACCAGGGCGTCTACGCGAATCCTCCGACTCCGCTGTCCGTGACGCGCCTGCACGAGCCGCCCTCCGCTCCGGCGCCGTGAGCCCTGGTGTGCCGGGGCTCGTGGGGCCCTGCACGGGAGTCCCACGGGCAGGACCGCGGGCCCGCAGCCTTGGCGTGGAGGACACGAGGCGCGAGTGATGCCCCCGCCACGGAGGGTGTCCTCGGGCGCCCCCGCGCTCAATCACTTCGGTTCGCCACGAAGCGCTCGGCCTCGGGAGGGCGAGGCCGCAATGAGTCGTTGCGGTCCGCACGGGAGCACGGACAATGGGCCTCCCGTGACGAACGCCCTCGCCTCCGAGCATGTCTATGTCTCCACCCTTCCTGGACTGGAGCCCGCGCTGGAGTCGGAGTGCGCCGCGCTCGGATGGAGGCCTCGCCGCGCCGAGGGCGGTGTGGAGCTGGAGGGGCCTTTCGGGCTGCATCAGGAAGCGAACCTGCGCCTGCGCACCGCCAGCCGAGTGCTGCTGCGACTGGGCGTCTTCCGGGCGAACGACGAGGACGTGCTGGTCCGGGGCCTGCGCGGACTGGAGCTGTCGCGCATCTGGGACCGTCGCTCGCCGCCTCGGATGTCGGTGACGCTGAAGCGCTCGGGAGTCCCGGGCGCGGACGTGGTGATGGACGCGGCGGCGGAGGCGTGGGGCGTGGAGTCGGTGGCCCGCGCGGGGCCGCTCGACGAGGAGGGCGGTCCCGGGCTCACGTTGCTCGTGCGCGTGGAGGGCGATGTCTTCACGGTGAGCGCCGACACCAGCGGCGAGCCGCTGCATCGCCGGGGCTATCGACAGGAGATCAGCCGCGCGCCCCTGCGGGAGACGCTCGCGGCGGGCATCCTGACGCTGGCGGGCTACGACGGCACGGAGCCGCTCGTGGACCCGATGTGCGGCTCGGGGACCTTCCTGGTGGAAGGCGCGTGGATGTCCATGAAGCGCGCGCCAGGCTTGATGCATGGCTTCGCGTTCGAATCGTTTCCAGGCTTCGATGCGAATGGCTGGGCGGAGCGCAAGGCGCGGGCGGAGTCGGAAGCGCTGGCCGCGCCACGGGGAGCCCTGCACGGCTTCGACATCAACGCGGGCTCGCTGGGAACCGCTCGAAGGAACGCGCGCCGCGCGGGCGTGACGCTCTCCCTGGAGCGCAAGGACGTGAAGACGCTGACGGCGCCCCCCGGAGGCCCCGGGCTGTTGGTGGCGAACCCGCCCTACGGGAAGCGCGTGGGCGAGGGCGAGGACCTGCCCGGGCTCTATCGGGCGATGGGCGAGACGCTCCGCAAGGGCTTCACCGGCTGGCGCGCGGCGCTGCTGGTCCCCGAGGACACGGGGCTGGTGAAGGCGCTGAACCTGCCGGAGGCGCGGAGCCTGCCCGTGCGCAACGGCGGCCTGCGCTGCAAGCTGCTCCTCACGGAGGCGCTCTCGCCGCGCCGCTGAACAACCACGCACGTGTCCCCGGGAAGTGTGGCCCTCGCGGAGAGCGCCGCCAGCGCTCCGTCCATCGACGGCCTCGCGCCCCTGCCGCCTGGAGCAACGGTCTCGACCTGTGACGCGGTCTTCACCTCCGCGAGCCACCACGGAGGTTCGGCACCTCGGCTCAATCGCGGCGACGAAAGGTCACCCGGGCGACGATGGCCACCGCGACGACGATGGCGAAGAGTGAGCCCGCCCAGCCAACATGAATCGCCGAGGTGTCCGAATCCTCGACGGCCTTCGTCGCGGCCTCCGCGGGAGAAGGGGGCACCTGACGCGCTGACCCGGCATCCACTTCTCGCTCCGATGGTGCCCTGTCCTGGGCGGGCGTTGGCGCGCCCCGCGGAGCAACGACATCCGGCGTCCCGCGAGCATCTTCAGGCGTCGCTCGGGTCCCGGGCCCCACCTCCTCGACAGGAGGTTCCTCTGGCACCTTGGGCCCTGTCGCTTCGTCCGTCACCTGCAGCGCCGGGTCCGGAGGCGGGGGCTGCTGCCGCTCGAGGTCACGAGCCAGCGCGTCCTCGGGCGACTCCGGAACGGGCTTGCGGGCCTCACGCACGAAGCCCCGGAACGACGCGAGCTTCGCGGGCGAGTCCGCCTCGAACGAGCGGACGTGCACGATGAGGAAGGTCTCGCCCTGCCCCTCCACGGGCAGCAACGCCAACCCCACCGCGACTCCAGGCGGCGGCGCGTTGAAGCTCTCCGGCGTGTGAATCCCCTCCACCGTGCCGCCCACCGTCAGGATGCGCAGCCGCGCCGGCGGTGGCGCGCCATCGACGACCTCGAGGACCTCGAAGTCGCGCAGCGTGTACACCTCGCGCACCGTGATGGGGCGTCCCCGGTCATCGAACTGTCCGCCCAGCTCACGCCAGTGGACCGACCTCCCCTCCAGGAAGCGGCCCACCACCACCGACGTGCCCTGCCGCACGATGTCCTCGGGCGGAATCGGCCCCATGGAGGACGAAGCCCTCGCCGACACCGAAACCGCGAACAGCACCATCAGTCCAAGCCGCGTGAGCGTGGTCCCATGCATGTCAATCACTCCTCGCTTCGCACGACGAAGGAAAGCGGCCCCCACCCCGCCTCACGCGGAGACGAGATGGGGCGCCCCGGAGGAACTCACTGCAGGTAGTGCGCGAAGACGAAGCTGTAGTCCCTGTGCGCGGACACCGAGGGCGTGACGAGCGAGCCCGGCGCAATCTCCGGCCCCGCCGTGCCCCACGCGGAGCCATCGTTCGGCGACGTCCGCGAGTACAGCACCCCCGCGAAGTTGGTGCCCCGGACAGCCTGATGCATGCCACTGAGGCTCTTCGCCAGCGACGGCTGGGTGCGCGTCTCATCCGTGCCGTACAGCATCCCGTCGTAGACCAGGCTCGCCCCGTCCCAGTGCAGCTTCAGCGTCCGCACCAGGTACTTCGAGTGCAGGATGTCATCGGACCAGCTGAACCCGATCCGGATGAAGCTGTTGCCGGAGCTGGTGATGGAGACCCCCGCGAGCGCCCGGTAGTAGGCAGGCACCGGCACCGCGACCTCCGGCCCCCAGTTCCAGCCGCCGTTGGTGGAGACACGCGTCACCACCTGACCGTCATTGTTGGGATTGGCGCGGTCGAGCTTCGCGTACGCGAGAATCCACACGGTGTCGGTCAGCTTGTGCACCGCCGGCGTGCCGATGGTGGTGGCGCCGGCGACGTTGCCCACGCCGAACCAGCTGACGCCTCCGTCGGTGGACTTGACCATGCGGATCTGCATGGCGTCGTTGAGCGGGTCCACCCACGCCATGATGTAGTCATTGTTCCAGCCATGGCCGGTGGTGCCGTAGATGCTGCGCTCGCCGCCGAAGACGAACCACTTGCTGGTGTCATAGGCGGAGCCGTCCGAGTTGCCGCGAATCCACTGCGGGTTCTTCCCCGCGCCCGTGTAGAAGAACACCGTCTGGCTGGTGTCCCGCAGCGCCGTCGGGTCGATGGACGTCGTCACGCCGATGCCGGAGAGGTTCGTGGAGAACGCGCTCCAGGAGACGCCGTTGTCCGTGGAGCGCTTCATGTAGACGCGGTCGTAATCCCGCGCACCGTAGAGCGCGCGCACGTCCGTGTAGTCCTTCGTCGTCGGACCATGGCGCATGCCCGCATGCACCGAGGGGAACATCACCGCCGTGGTGATGCCGTCCTCGTGGTCCAGACCGAACGCATGCCCGAGCTCGTGGATGGCCACGCCCTGCATGTCGATGGCGCCCGTGGTGTTGCGGTGCGGCGTGAAGGTCCAGGGCGTCCCGTTGGAGCTCTTGCGGTGGAAGATGATGGTGATGGCGCTGCCCGTCCCGAAGGTGGAGGCCACCCGGGAGCCATCGACGTGCTTCTCGTTCATCTGCACGATGATTTCGCCCGACGACGCCACCGTGCGCGTCGTGTAGCCATAGACGGCGGGCTTGAGCCGGAAGGCACCGATGGTGCGCCACTTCACGATGGCGTTGTAGAGACAGGACATGAAGGGGTCGCGCCAACTGGCCGGAATCCCTTGCGCCTCGAAGCTGTCCCAGTTCACCCAGATGGGAACTTCGGCATCCTGATTGTAGATACGGACATCCGCGCGGGCCGACGTGGAGGACAACACCACGACACCCGCAAGCACTGCGCCCCACCAATTCGAGGACATTCTTTCCCCCTCGTGTTCGAGTCGTGCAGCAACGCGTGAACGGGCAGTCCGCGAGACCTTCGCCAAGGACTCGACGAAACAGGCGGCGAGGCACGTATGCTTCCTGCTCCCACCCTGTCAGCACCACCCGGGCGCCCCACCCCACCATGACGACTGGAAGCGATTCGAGTCCCCAAGACGTTGGCATGCGGCGCGCCGTCTCCCGCTGGGAGCTGGTGGGCTTCTCCATCAATGACGTCATCGGCAGCGGGGTGTACCTGCTGCCCGCGGCGGCCGCGGCGAACCTGGGCTCCGCGAGCACCGGCGCCGTGGTGCTCGCCGGGCTGGCCGTGCTGCTGCTCGTGCTGTGCTTCGCGGAGGCCGCCAGCTACTTCGACAAGCCCGGCAGCGCGTACCTCTACACGCGCGAGGCCTTCGGCGAACTGGTGGGCTTCCAGGTCGGGTGGATGACGTGGCTGGCCCGCGTCGCCTCGGTGGCCTCGCTGTCGGTCGGCTTCTCCCGGGCGCTCGGCTACCTGTGGCCCGGCGCCAATGAGGGCCTCGGTCAGAGCCTGGCCATCGCGATTCCGCTGCTCGCGCTCACGGCCATCAACGTCGTCGGGGTGAAGAGCGGCGCGCGCACGGCGGTCTTCCTGGCCATCACCAAGACGGTGCCGCTGCTGGTCTTCATCGGCGTGGGCATCTTCTTCGTGTCGGCGCCGCTGGCGACCTCCGTGGAGCCCAAGAGCACCGGCAGCCTGGGCGCCGCGGTGCTGCTGCTGCTGTTCGCTTATGCGGGCTTCGAGAACACGGCCGCGCCCGCGGGGGAGTTCAAGAACCCGCGCCGTGACGTGCCCTTCGCGCTCATCGTGCAGATTGGCGTCGTCACGCTCATCTACACCGCGGTGCAGTGGGTGGCGCTGGGGACGTTGCCCGGGGTGGTGGACGCGAAGACGCCGCTGGCCGACGCCGCCGCGAGGTTCCTCGGGGGCTGGGGCGGGCTGATGATGACGGTGGGCGGCGCGCTGTCGATTCTGGGGACCAACAGCAACACGGTGCTCGCGGGGCCCCGGTATCTGTATGCGCTCGCGCGGGATGGCTTTGGCCCCGCGGTGCTCGCCACGCTGCACCCGCGCTTCCGCACGCCCACGGCGGCCATCCTGGTGCAGACGGGCATCGCGTTGCCGTTGGCGTTCTCGGGCTCGTTCGAGGTGCTCGCCACGCTGTCCGTGGTAGCCCGGCTGGCCACGTACTTCGGCACGGCGGTGGCCGTCCCGGTGCTGCGCCGCAAGCTCCAGCAGCCGGCCAACGCGTTCCGCATCCCCGGTGGGCCGGTGATTCCCATCGCGGCGGCGTCGCTGTGTGTCGTGTTCGCGCTGAGCGCGGAGAGGAAGAACCTCGTCGCGGGGGCCATCGCGCTCGGGGTCGGCTTCGTGCTGTATCGCTTCCAGCGGCGGCCCGCGGAGAAGGTCGCGCTCGAGTAGGTCCGTCGCCGGGTGCCCAGGCCCGTTCCCCGTGGGCCTGGGTTTCGTGTTAGCGGTGGCGACGTGGACGACGCGCGCATCACCTTGCTCGACCCAGGAGTGGAGGCGCCTCTCGACGGGGGCGGCCTGCCGAGCCCGTTCGATGAGTTGGGCCCCTCGCCGCTGGCGAGGCAGGCGGCGGAGGTGTTGCAGCGCGAGCTTCGTGAGGGGTGGGTGGCTCCGGGCGTTCCCACGTCGCCGCTGGAGGGGCGCGAGGGTGGGAAGATGTTCGGGGTGCTGGTGGTGCGGCTTCCCGACGGGCGTCTGGGGTTCCTCCGGGCCTTCTCGGGGATGCTCGCTGGACACTGGGACGTGGAGGGGTATGTGCCCCCGCTGTTCGACCGTGCGGCGCGAGCGAGCCTTGAGCCCCGGGGCGAGGCCACCGTGAAGGCGCTCCTCGCCCGCGCGGAGGCCATGCGGGCCTCTCCCGAGCTGCTGACCCTGCGGGCAGCACATGCGGAGCTATCCGCGAGACACGCGGCGGAGCTCGCGGCGCTGCGTGAGCGGCACGAGGTCCGACGAAAGCAGCGGCATGCACGCAGGGCGGAGCTGACCGGGGCGTCCTCGAAGCGTCCACAACAGGTGCCCAGCGCATCAAGCCGTGACGATGGAGCCGCGCCGGCATGGGTGGATCGTCCGGGTGGAACGGTGGAGTCACCCGCCTCGCGACCGGCCGAGAGTCATGGCGAGGGTGCCACTCCGGAGGCTGCCACCCAGGCAGCGGCGCTGCGCACCAGTCTTCACGCGCTCGACCAGGAGAGCCGTGGCGACAAGGCCGAGCGACGACGCCTGGAGACCACCCATGCTTCAGAGCGAAGCAGCCTCGAGCCGAAGCTGCTGCGTCTGGAGCGTCGGCTTCGCGCACTAGACCGTCTGCGCCACATGGTGAGCCGCGCCGTCATGCGGCGCATCCATGACACCTACGTCATCACCAATGCGCGTGGAGAGCGGCGCCTCCTGCGCGGCCTCTACGAGCGAGCCCAGCCGCCCTCCGGCGCCGCCGACTGCGCCGCGCCCAAGCTGCTCGCATATGCACGGGCTCACGGGCTGCGTCCCGTCGCGCTCGCGGAGTTCTGGTGGGGCGCGCCGCCTCCCTCCGGAGGACGAGTCACCGGCGCGTACTACGCGGCCTGTCGCGACAAGTGCGGCCCCCTGTTGCCCTTCATGCTGGAGGGACTCCACGTCGCGCCACCACGGACCTTCACGCCTTCGTCCACCACTCCAGGCGCACTGAGCATCCTGTTCGAGGACCGCTGGCTCGTGGTCATCGCCAAGCCCCACGGGCTGCTCTCCGTTCCCGGGCGCGAGGCCTCGCTGAGCGACTCGGTCCTCACGCGACTGCGGGCACGCCATCCCGACGCCACCGGTGCCCTGCTGGTGCACCGGCTGGACCTGGACACCTCCGGGCTGCTCGTCGCCGCGCTCGATGCGCGCACGCACTCGGCGCTGCAACGCCAGTTCGTCCACCGCGAGGTGCACAAGCGCTACGTGGCCTGGGTCGACGGCATCGTCACCGGGGAAGAGGGTCGCATCGACTTCCCGATGCGCGTCGACCTCGACGACAGGCCCCGACAGATTCACGACCCCATCCACGGCAAGCCCGCCGTGACGGAGTGGCGGGTGCTGGAGCGTCGCGGGGGCCGGACGCGCGTGGCCTTCTTCCCACTCACGGGCAGGACGCACCAACTCCGCGTCCACGCCGCGCATCCGCTCGGCCTCGGCGCGCCCATCGTCGGCGACCGGCTCTACGGCCGCGACGGCGAGCGGCTCATGCTCCACGCGGAGTCACTCACCCTCCTGCATCCAGGGACCGGTGAGCGCGTGACTTTCGACTGCCCCGCGCCCTTCTGACCGAGGCAGGGCATCACCGACAACGGAGCGCTCCGCGCCCGCCGGGATGACGAAGACCCAACGCCGCGAGCAGCACGCGCGGCATCAGCAACGCAGGAGCGGCTCCCGACGGCCTCGCCTCTCGGGCTCCTCGGCTCAGCGCATCGCGAGGCCCACACCGCGAGCAGCGCTCGCGGCCTCGGCAACGCAGGAGCGGCTCCCGGCGGCCTCGCCTCTCGGGCTCCTCGGCGCAGCCCATCGCGAGGCCCACACCGCGAGCAGCGCTCGCGGCCTCGGCAACGCAGGAGCGGCTCCCGACGGCCTCACCTCTCGGGCTCATCGGCGCAGCCCATCGCGAGGCCCACACCGCGAGCAGCACTCGCGGCCTCGGCGCCTCACCCTTCGGACGGCACCGGAGCCTCCTCGGCGGGAGCCTCCATCACAGGCTCCGCGGGCAGCTCCGTCGCACCCGACGCCGCGGGCTTCACGCCCAGCTCCCGCGTCAGCTTCGGATTCACACCCGTCTCCGCCAGCAGCCGCTCCAACTGCACCCGCGCCCGGCGATTGTCCCGGTGCACGCGCCGCCCGAGGATGAGCTCGTTCTTCAACGAGTGCTCCCACCCCGTCAGCTCCGTCACCGTCACCTGGTACCCGAACGCCTCCAGCGTCAGCGCGCGGACCACGTTCGTCAGATGCGAGCCGAACTCGCGACGGTGCCACGGGTGCGCATACAACAGCCCCAGGCTCCCCTTCCCCGCCGCCCGCTGCTCCTTGAGCTGCGCCGCCACCTCGGCCTGACAGCACGGCACCACCGCCACGTGGTCCGCCCCGTGACGAATCGCCGCGATGAGCGCGTCGTCCGTGGCCGTGTCACACGCGTGCAGCGCCATCAGCAGGTGGATGCGCTCCGGATACGCCGCCTGGTCGATGTGCGCCGTCTGGAACGTCATCCGAGAGAAGCCCAGCCGCTCCGCGCGCCCCTTCGCGCGCTCCGTCAGCTCCGGCCGCCCCTCCACCGACAACAACGTGCCCCCGGCCGCGTCCTTCAGGAACAGCTCGTAGAGCACGAACCCCAGGTACGCATTGCCGCTGCCCGCGTCCACGAACACCGCGGACTCCGGATGGCGCGCCTTCACGTCCTCCACCGCCGGACGCATCAGCCCCATCAGGTGGTTGACCTGCTTGAGCTTGCGCAGCGCATCCGCGTTGAGGTGCCCCTCGCGCGTGAGCAGGTGCAGCTCGCGCAACAGCGCCTTCGACTGGTCCGGCAGGAGCTCCCGCCGGACCTGCGACGCCTTGACGTTGCGCCTCAGACGGACACCACTTCGAGCACCTCGGGGATGATCTCCCGCAGACGCCCCTCGATGCCCATCTTCAACGTCGCCGTCGACGACGGACACCCCGCGCACGAGCCCTTCATGTGGAGGTACACGATGCCGTCCTCGAAGCGGTCCAGCGTGATGTCACCGCCGTCCATCGCCACCGCGGGACGAATCTCCGCGTCCAGCACCTCGCGGATGCGTGACTCCACCGAGCCACCCCCCTCCGAGGACACCTGACGCGCCGCCGCCACCGCCGCCTCGTCCACCACCGGCTCGTTCGCCGTCAGGTGCGTGTCCAGGGTCTCCATCACCTGGTCGTTCAGCTCGTCCCACTCACCGTCCTCGCCCTTCGTCACCGTCACGAAGTTCGAGCCGATCATCACCGCCGTCACCCCGCGCACGTCCATCAGCTTGTGCGCCAGCGGCGACTTCGCCTGGGCGTCCTCACGATTCGTGATACTCACCGCGCCACCCGCCAACAGGCGCCGATCCACCACGTACTTCAGCGTGCTGGGGTTGGGGGTCCACTCAAGCTGGATGTTCACCGACATGCAGTTCTCCTCGGCCACTCCTCTAAGGCGCTCGGGGCCCCATAGCAACCCGACCCTCGGGGAATCAAACGTCCGCTCGGGCCCCTCCCACCCCGTC
>NZ_SRLW01000026.1:0-52766 GCF_006518215.1 Myxococcus sp. AB025B | reverse complement strand
TGGTGGGCAGGGGCGGGAGGATGAAGGCCGAAGCGTCACCATAGCATCCGTGTGGCATCGTCCGGCCCACCTCTCAGGCCGCGCGGCCCAGCACCAGTCGTTGGCCCTCGCGCGCCGGCTCGCACACCGGGAACAGCTCCCGCGCCTGCTCGGCCATGTCCTCCAGCACCTCGTCCGAGTGCGCCGGGTCATGGTGGAACAGGCACAGCCGCCGCGCGCCCACCGTCTTCGCCACGCCCGCCGCGTCCATCATCGTCGAGTGGCCCCAGCCCTTCTTCGGGATGCCCTTCCTCCCGTCGTACTCGTCGGGCGTGTACTGCGCGTCCAGACACAGCACGTCCGCGCCCTCGAACAGCCGCGCCACCTCCGGCGACAGGTCCTCCAGCCGCAGCTCCACGTCCGTGGCGTAGACGAACGAGTGCCCGTCCGCCTCCACGCGGTACGCCAGGCACCCCTGCGGGTGCGGCACGTCGATGGGCGTCACCTTGAACGGGCCCACCTCCACCGTCCTCGCGTGCAGCGCGGACAGGAAGTCCATCTTCGAGCGCATGGTGCTCAGCGGCACCGGGAAGTGCGGCGGCTGCATCTGCGCCGCCAGCTCCGACTGGAGCGCCTGCGCGCCATTGGCCCCGGGGCCGTACATCGTCAGCCGCGACGTGGGCAGGTACGCCGGCGTGAAGAAGGGGAAGCCCTGCACGTGATCCCAATGCAGGTGCGAGAAGAACATCGTCACGTCGTGTGGCATCGGCTCGCGCATCATCGACTCGCCCAGCGCGCGCAGGCCCGTGCCCGCGTCGAGGATCAGCCGGTGGCCCTGGCTCGTCACCTCCACGCAGGCCGTGTTGCCGCCGATGCGTGAGCCAGAAACCGCGATGCTGCCGCGAACGCCGTGGAACCGGATATCCATGATGTGCCTCCTCAAGCTGGCGGGCCTCCTCGGGAGGACGCCCTGATGCCCCGTGCTTCAGCACGTGGGATGCCATGGCCAAGTGGCTGGAATTATTGGCGGGAGGTCTGACATTCCGGGGCGTTGCACCATTGTGGAGCGCCCCTGGATGGTGCGGCCGTACCATTCCGGAGCGTCCGGAATTCATGGGTGTTCTGGGAGGTGCCGGGGCGTCGGAGGGGTGCGCCGGGAGGCCGGTGGCGGCGTGGGAGATCCGGTATAGGACGGGCCCATGGCGTTGATTGCGTTCTGCACCATCAAGGGCGGCGTGGGGAAGACCACGCTCTGCGCGCACGTGGCCTCGGCGCTGGCGGACGCGGGCCGGCGGGTGCTCGTGCTGGACCTGGACCCGCAGGCGCACGCGTCGCTGGTGCTGGGGTTGGAGAGCCGTGAGGGGCCGTGCCTCGCGGAGGCGCTGGGGCCGCGGCCGAAGTACCGGCTGGACGACGTGGTGGTGGCGTCACCGAAGCGTCCCACGCTCTTCATCGCGCCAGCGGCGCCGCGCATGGCGGCCCTGGAGCGCGAGCTGTTCCAGTGGGGTCACCGGCTGCAGGCGATTCCACGGGCGCTCAAGACGCTGAGCTGGACGCCGGACCTCATCCTGGTCGACACGCCGCCGAGCATCGGCGCGTACACGGAGGCGGTGCTGGCGTTCGCGGACCTGGTGGTGGCGCCGGTGCCCACGGGCGCGTTCGCGCTTCAGGGACTGGGAGAGATTGAGGCCGCGTGGCGCGACGTGCGCGAGGCGCAGGGCGGCGAGCTGGTGGCGGTGGTGAACCTGTGGGACCGGCGCACTCCGGCGACGAACGGGGCGATGGAGGAGGCGCTGAAGGACTCGACGGTGCCGGTGCTGCGGGCGCGCATTCCGCGCTCGGAGTCCATCAATCAGGCGGGGTTGGGCTACGAGGTGGTGTTCGACACGAGCCCCGCGGCGCCGGGTGTCGAGGAGCTGCGCTCGCTGGCGCAGGAGCTGGCGAAGCGGGTGGGGCTGCGCTGAAGGAATCGTCGACGCCCGTCCCTCTCGACGGACGGGACGGGCGCCTCAAGGGCCCTCAGAGGTGGTAGTGGCCCGCGGCCTCGGGCTGGTACGGCACGGCGACGATGCGCAGCCGCTTGGTGCGGCCGTTCGGCAGCGGCCAGACGATGGACTGGCCCACGGACAGGCCGATGAGCGCGCTGCCGATGGGCGCCAGCACGGAGATGCGGCCCTCGTCGCTGCGCGCGTCCTTCGGGTAGACGAGCGTCACCTGGCGCTGCTCGCCGGTCTGCTCGTCCTCGAAGAGCACGGTGCTGTTCATCGTCACCACGCTGGGGGGCACCGTCTCGGAGCTGACGACGTGGGCCCGGCCCAGCTCCGACTCGAGCATCTCCACGAGCTCGGCCGTGCGGCCCCCTCCATGGTGGTCGATGACCTGGCGCAGACGGTCCAGGTCGGTCTCAGTCACGATGAGGGACTGCTCGCTGCTCATGGCGATGACTCCGGGGAAAAAGAAATGAGGATAGGGTGAACACTGGGGCAACGGTTGGGAGAAATATCTATTCCCGGCGAGCCCGGAGAGGCCCTGCGGGGTGGGGATTCACTCCCGCTCGCGCGAGGCGGGGAGCCGCAGGACCCACCACTCGATGCCCTGGGCGCCGTCGTCCGCGAGGAAGAAGGTCTGCGTGTTCGTGGGCGTGAACACGTAGGGGAGCGAGCCTGTCGGGCCCGGCGCCAGCTCCTGGCGCAGGAGGGTGCCCGCCGTGGTGCCGTTGGACTCCCAGAGCTCGGGGCCGTTGCGGCCGTCGTCGGCGTGGAAGAGGGCGAGCGCGCCGACCGAGGTCATCCAGCGCGGCTCGGAGCCCTGGGGGCCCGGGTTCAGGTCCTTCACGAGGGCGGCGCGCGGAACCGCCTTGTCGGCGCGCCAGGGCTCTCGTCCGTGGACTCCGTCCTCCGCGCTGAAGAGGACGCTGGGGCCCAGGAGCGTGAAGTCCTGGGGGTAGGAGCCGGAGGGACCGGGGCGCACGTCGAACACGAGCGCGGTGCCGGGGCGGGTGGCGTCGGTGGACCAGGGCTCGCGGCCGACGGTGGGCTCGGTGGCGGCGAAGTAGACGCGATCTCCCGTCGCGGTGAAGGAGGCGGGGGACGAGCCCTCGGGGCCGGGCCAGAGGTCTCGGAGGATATAGGTGCCGGGCGCGGTGCCGTCGCTGACCCAGGGCTCCTCTCCCTGGCGTCCATCGTTCGCGGCGAAGACGATGCGCTGGCCGCGCACGGTGAGCGATGAGGGGAAGGAGCCCGCGGGCCCGGGGCGGATGTCCTTGACGAGCCGGGTGCCTGTCTCGGTGCCATCGCTGACGCACAGCTCCCAGCCCAGGTCGGGGAGGTCGGCGGTGAAGAAGAGGCGCGAGCCCAACGGCGTGAGGTGACGCGGGGAGCTGTTGTCGACACCCGGGGCGAGGTCCCTCACGAGCACGGTGCCCTGCGGGGTTCCATCGGTGCGCCAGAGCTCCTCGCCATGGAGCGCGTCGCGGGCGTTGAAGTACGCGACGCCGTTCATCACCACGGGGGTGCCCGCGCCCTGACTGCTCCCGAGGCCGGGGCGGAGGTCCTTGATGAGGGTGGTGCCCTCGGCGGTGCCGTCGGTGCGCCACAGCTCGCGGCCGTGCACGCCGTCATCGGCGAAGAAGAGGACCCAGGGGCCGAGGACGACGAAGCCGGAGGGCTCGGAGGAGAGCGGGCCGGGGCGGAGGTCCTTGATGAGCGTGGTGCCCTCGGCGGTGCCGTCGGTGCGCCAGGGTTCCTGGCCCACGCTGCCGTCGTTGGCGTCGAAGTAGAGGTTGCCCGCGCGGGTCACCCAGGCGTGGGGTTCGGGGCCGCCCGTGCCGGGGCGGATGTCCTGGATGAGGCGCGCGGGAGCGGAGGTGCTCAGGCGCGAGTCCTCGTCGTCGCTGGCGCGGGAGAGGCGTCGGGAGAGGACTCGGAAGTCATAGCCCAGGTCTCTTGCCCAGAGTTCCGCGCCGGTGGCCCGGGTGTTCGCGGTGAAGAAGACGCGCCGGCCGCTGACGGTGAAGTCGCGGGCGGAGGAGGAGTAGGCGCCGGGGGCGAGGTCCTCCAGGCGCGAGGTGCCGCGTCCTGAGCCATTGCTGGTCCACGGCTCGTGGCCCTTCCCTGGCTCACGGGCGGAGAAGTACAGCCGGCCGTGGGTCGCGCGGAGGAACGCGAGCGCCGAGCCCTCGGGGCCTGGGGTGATGTCCTTGAGGAGGACGGTGCCTTCGGTGGTGCCGTCGCTGCGCCACAGCTCGTCGCCGTGCTCGGGAGACCACGCGGAGAAGTAGAGACGTCCCTCCAGGGCGGTGAGCTCGCGAGGGTTGGCGCTTCCGGGACCGGGGGCGATGTCGCGCACGAGGAACGTGCCCTGAGGTGTGCCGTCGCTGCGCCACAGCTCGTCGCCGTGCGTGGGCGCATGGGCGACGAAATAGAAGAGGGTGCCCGCGGCGATGGCTCGTGGTGAGGCATTGACGATGGGGAGTGAGAGGTCCGCGACGTGCTTCGTACCGTTCGTGGTGCCGTCGCTGGTCCAGAGCGAGAGGCGCGGAGGCTGCGAAGGGAGGTCGTCCTCGCGTTCGTGGCGCACGAAGAAGAAGAGCTGTCCGGCCACGTCGGTGAGCGAGCTGGGGCGGAGGATGATTCCAGGTGGGGCGTCGAGGCTTCGGACGGCGTGGGTGCCTCGGGGCGAGCCATCGCTGCGCCACAGGGTGTTGCCCATGAAGAAGAAGAGGTGGCCGTTCGACGGGGTGAGGTGCGAGGGGATAGCGTCCTCGGAGTGCTTGTCGAGATCCTTGATGAGGCGCGTGCCAGAGGTGGTTCCATCGGTGCGCCAGAGCTCGGTGCGGGACGTGGTCTGCGTGGCGAGGAAGTAGAGCGAGTCCTCGAACACGGTGAGGGCCTGGGGGCTGGAACTCCCTGCGCCGGGCACCAGGTCCGTGACGAGGCGCGTGGTGGAGGCCTTGCCGTCGCTGCGCCACAACTCCTCGCCGTGGGTGCCGTCGTCGGCGACGAAGAAGAGGGTGTTGCCCAGGGCGGTGAGCTCGCGAGGGTGTGAGCCGAGGCGGCCCGGGCGGAGGTCCTTGACGAGCAGGGTGCCCTGGTCGGTGCCGTCGCTCTTGAAGAGTTCGGTGCCTCGGGAGCGATCCGTGGCGACGAAGAAGAGGAGGCCGCCGACGTCGGTCAGCGCGTGCGGGTTGGAGCTGAGGCGACCTCCGGCCAGGTCATCCACGGGGTAGGGTGCGTCCTGGACTTCAGGCGCCCCGGCGAGGCCTTGGGTCGACTGGGATGGTGCATCCTGGTCCCCGCAGCACAGGCCCGTGAGCAGCAGCAGCAAGTACAGCGAGGAGCGGAGGAGCCGCGGGTCCATGGTGGGCACCGATGCGATGGGGCGCACAAAGGTGGCTTGTTCCAGGCGCGCGTGAAGCCACCCCCTGGGGAGGGGAAGTGTCTGTTTGACGAGAGAGCAGGGGTGGGGAGTGTTGGCGCGCAAAGACTGTCAGTCCCATTCGCGTCCAGTGGTCTTGGTGCGGGGACTGGTGCTAGACAATCCAGCCAGGGCCGGAGTCGAGGACACAATGCGATTGAAGCTAGTCGGGATGGTGGCGTGTGCCGTGGTGGTATTGGCCTGCGGTGGGACGAGTGATGGGCTCGTGGGCCGGGTGACGCAGGAAGGGCAGCCCGTGCAGGGCGCGCTCGTGTACCTGACCGAATCGCCGAGCGCGAGCACGGAGACGGACGCGGATGGGCGCTTCAAGCTGAGCGCTCCCTCGGGTCGACACGAGATCACCGCGCGTTATCAGGCGGAGGATGGGGCGCTCAACG
This sequence comes from Myxococcus sp. AB025B, assembly GCF_006518215.1. Lineage (NCBI taxonomy): Bacteria > Pseudomonadati > Myxococcota > Myxococcia > Myxococcales > Myxococcaceae > Myxococcus > Myxococcus sp. AB025B. The sequence continues at coordinate 46,974 of NZ_SRLW01000026.1, read as the reverse complement.
AGCAGCGCTTCATGGCGGAGGTGGACGTCACGGCGGAGCTGCGGTTGCCGCGGCCCACGCGCCTCCAGGAGCCCGTGGTCGTCGATGCCGGCACCGTCCGGCTGTCGTGGAACCCGTACTCGGGCGCGGACTTCCGTGAGTACAAGCTGTACCGGGCGAAGAGCGCCGCGCTCGATGAGGCCACGGGCACGCTGGTGTACGTGGGCATGGTGCCGGGAGAGACGGAGTTCGTGGACGAGGACGTGCGTCCCGGCGACGTCTTCTTCTACCGGCTCTTCGTGATGAATGACTTCGGGCGACTGGCGGGCAGCAACATCAAGCGTCTGCCGATGCCCAATGTGAACCTGGTGCAGGGAGGCGACTTCGAGGAGTTCGCTGTCGGCTCGACGCCCACGGGGTTCACGCTGGGCCCGGACCAGCAATGGGTCGTGAGTGATGAGCGGGCCTATTCGGGAACACGATCCGTGCGCGGCACGGGCAACTTCTCGAACATTTTCGATGGGATCAAGCAGCGCATCCCTGGGAAGCTCCTCGTTCAGGGAGCTCGCTACCGCCTCTCGTTCCGCTACATGCGAGAGGCGTTCGGCCGGCCGGACCCCTCGCTCCCAGAGGATTATTCGAACGGCAACTTCATTCGGTTGGAGTCGAAGATGCCAGATTTGGGCTGGGCTGATCTGTACTTCTCCTCAGTGGGTGAGGGCGTCGATACGTCCTGGCAGGTCATGACCCGGACCTTCGTCGTGGAGAAGAGTGGTGACGCCACGGCGATGGTGTGTATCGAGCGTTCACGCAGCGGCCCGGGACCGGACTGGGTCTTGTGGGTCGACGACATGAGGTTGGAGCGGGTGCTGGAGTAGCAGACACCTGTTGCCCTTCGCAGGGCGGGGCCGGATATGTCTCTCATCCCTGATTCGCTCACGGCCTCGCTGACGCCCTTCGTTCCCCGGGACTACCGGTACCTCTTCGAGTCGGAGGTACTGGAGCCCGCGGACCTCGTCACAATCGGCTCGGCGCTGGCCTGGATGCATGCGGGCCAGCACGAGGAGCTCGCGGGGTGGTATCGCTCGCTGGGAGACGTGTTGTTCGAGCGATTTGGCCTCGGGGCGCTGCCGCAGCGGCGAGCGATTCAGGAACTGACCTCGGGGCCCGAGCTGCTTCGGGCGCTCGGCGTCGTCGTCGAGCCCGATTGGGATGATGCCTTGGGTCGCTCCTGGTGGATGCGCAGTCGGATGTTGGGTTTGCCTGAGGTCGGCTCGGGAGCGATTGCCGGGGACCCGTATCAGTTGACCTTCGACCGCTCGCGGATGCCAGAGGAGCTTCAGCCCCTGGCCGCAGGAGTGGCCGAGGAACTGGCCGCCCATGCGCGGTCCGCGAACGCACTGGCTCGCAAGCTGGACCGCGCCATCGTCGCGCTGTGGGGCTGTCCGGTCGAAAGGCTGGACCAGCGCGTCACTGTGGCCGAGCTCGTCGCAGGTGGGCTGGACCTGCAGACCTTCGAGCCGTGACGACCTCGGTTATCTATGTGCCCAACCTGCTCAGAACGGACTGTCCGCGCCGCGCGTCGGCAACACGGAGACACCGCCAGACAGGTACGCGTCGATGGACTTCGCGGCCTCCCGTCCGTCTGACAACGCCCAGACGATGAGGCTGGCTCCTCGGCTCGCGTCACCCGCGCCGTAGACACCCTCCGCCGACGTGGCGAAGCGTGAGTCCACCTGCACCGTGCCTCTCGGCGAAATCGCCACGCCCAGCTCCTCGAGCCCCGTGGTCTCCGGCCCCGTGAACCCCATCGCGAGGATCAACAGATCCACCTCGAGCGTCGTCTCCGAGCCCGGCACCTCCACGAGCCTCGCCCCTCCACCCACGGAGCGCTGCACCTCCACCTTCACCGCGTGCAGTCTCTCCAGCTTCCCCTCCGTTCCCTCCAGCCGCTTCGTCATCATCGCGAACGCGCGCTCGCCGCCTTCCTCCTGACTCGACGACGTCCGGAACACCACCGGCCACCGGGGCCACGGGTTCTCCGCCGAGCGAATCACAGGTGGCGCGGGGAACAGCTCCACCTGCCGCACGCTCTTCGCGCCCTGGCGCAGCGCCGTGCCCAGACAGTCCGAGCCCGTGTCACCACCGCCCAGGATCACCACGTTCCTCCCCGACGCATCCAGCCGCGCCTGCGCCTCGCCGTGCCCACCCACGAGCCGGTTCTGGTGCGCCAGGTACTCCATCGCCTGTACCACCCCGGACAGCTCGCGCCCCTCCACCTCCAGCTCTCGCGCCCTTCGCGCCCCCATCGCCAGCAGCAGCGCGTCATGCCGCCCGCGCAGCTCGCGGAAGCTCACCGAGCCCCCCACGTCCACGCCCGTGCGGAACACCACGCCCTCCGCCTCCATCAATGCAATCCGACGCTCCACCACGGACTTCTCCAGCTTGAAGTCCGGGATGCCGTAGCGCAGCAGCCCGCCGACGTGCGCATCTCGCTCGTACACCGTGACGGTGTGTCCGGCCGCGTTGAGCTGCGCCGCCGCCGCCAGGCCCGCGGGCCCCGAGCCCACCACGCCCACCGTGCGCCCAGTCCTCCGCTGCGGAGGCCGAGGCTTCACCCAGCCCTCCGCGAACGCCCGCTCGGAGATCTCCTTCTCCATCTGCTCGATCGTCACCGCGTCCCGGTCGATGGCGAGCACACACGCCGCCTCGCATGGCGCGGGGCACAGCCGCCCCGTCATCTCCGGGAACCCGTTGGTGCGGCTCAGCAGCTCATACGCCTCGCGCCAGCGGCCCCGGTACACGGCCTCGTTGAAGTCCGGGATGAGGTTCCCCAGGGGACACCCCTGGTGACAGAAGGGGACACCACAGTCCATGCAGCGTCCAGCCTGTCGCTTCGCCTCCTCGGCCGCGAGCGGCAGCGTGAACTCGCGGTAGTCCCCGAGCCGCTCCTGCTTGTCCCGCTTCGGCGCGTGGACGCGGCTCCACTCAGTGAATCCGGTCGGCTTGCCCATCGCTCAGCCCCTCCCGCCCACGACGTGTTGGAGCTGCGCACCCACAGAGGTCTCCGGGGGCTTCTTCGCCGCGCGCCGCGCCTGCAGCACGCGCTTGTAGTCCGTCGGCATCACCTTCACGAACCGGGGCACCATCAGCTCCCAGTTGTCGAGCACCCGCCGCGCCAGCGAGCTGTGTGTATGCCGCAGGTGCCGCTCGATCATCCCGTGCACGAGCCAGATCTCCGACTCGTCCACCAACGACTCCAGCTCCACCATCTCCAGGTTGCACCGCTGCCGGAAGGCCATCTCCCGGTCCAACACGTACGCCGTGCCGCCGCTCATGCCCGCCGCGAAGTTGCGGCCCGTGGGCCCCAGCACCACCACCACGCCGCCCGTCATGTACTCGCAGCCGTGGTCTCCCACGCCCTCCACCACCGCCTGCGCGCCGCTGTTGCGCACCGCGAAGCGCTCACCCGCGAGCCCGCGCAGGTACACCTCGCCCGCCGTCGCGCCGTAGAGCGCGGTGTTGCCCACCAGCACGTTCTCCTCGGCCACGAACCGGCTCGACGCGTGCGGGTAGACGATGATGCGCCCACCCGACAGCCCCTTGCCCACGTAGTCGTTCGCGTCGCCCTCCAGCTCCAACGTGACGCCGGACACCAGGAACGCACCGAAGCTCTGTCCCGCCGAGCCCTTCAGCCGCACGTGCAGCCGCCCATCCGGCAGCCCTCGCGCGCCATGCCTCCGCGCAATCTCGCCGGAGAGCATCGTCCCCACCGCGCGGTGCGTGTTGCTCACCGGCCGCGTCAGCAGCATCGCCGGGCCGCCCTCCAGCACGGCCTTCGCGTCCCGCAGCAGCTCGTGGTCCAGGTGGTCCGACACATCCTTGGACCGGGCCTCGACGCAGTGCCGAGGCTCGCTCGCCGGAGCGGCCGGAGCCGCCAGCAGCGCGGACAGGTCCACCCGCCGCGCCTTCCAGTGGTCCACCGCCGCGCGCTGGCGCAAGAGGTCCACCCGGCCCACCAGCTCCTCCAGGCTCCGCGCCCCGAGCTCCGCCATCTTCCGGCGCAGGTCCTCCGCGATGAGCAGGAAGAAGTTCACCACGTCCTCGGGCTTGCCCTGGAAGCGCTCGCGCAGCGCGCCGTCCTGCGTGGCGATGCCCGCCGAGCACGTGTTGAGGTGGCACTTGCGCAGCATCACGCAGCCCACGGCCACGAGGCTCGCGGTGGCCATGCCGAACTCCTCGGCGCCCAGGAGCGCGGCCACCAGCACGTCGCGCGCGGTGCGCAGGCCTCCATCCACCTGCACGCGGATGCGCGAGCGCAAGCCGTTGTGCACCAGCACCTGCTGCGTCTCCGCCAACCCCAGCTCCCACGGCAGCCCCGCGTGGTGGATGCTCGAGATGGGGGACGCGCCCGTGCCGCCCTCGTAGCCCGAGACGACGACGCAGCCCGCGCCCGCCTTGGCCACGCCCGCGGCGATGGTGCCCACGCCCACCTCGCTCACCAGCTTCACGCTCACCCGCGCCGACGGGTTCGTGGACTGGAGGTCGTAGATGAGCTGCGCCAGGTCCTCGATGGAGTAGATGTCGTGGTGCGGGGGAGGGGAGATGAGCGTCACGCCCGGCGTGGACCAACGCACCCGCGCGATGCGCTCGTCCACCTTGTGCCCCGGGAGCTGACCGCCCTCTCCGGGCTTCGCGCCCTGGGCGACCTTGATCTGCAGCTCGTCCGCGTTCACCAGGTACTCGGTGGTGACGCCGAAGCGCGCGCTCGCCACCTGCTTGATGGCGCTGCGGCGCAGGTTGCCGTCGTCGTCCGGCGTGTAGCGACGCGACTCCTCGCCACCCTCGCCACTGTTCGAGCGCCCACCCAGCCGGTTCATCGCGATGGCCAAGGTCTCGTGGGCCTCCGCGCTGATGGAGCCGAACGACATGGCGCCCGTGACGAACCGACGCGCGAGCGACAGCGCCGACTCGACCTCATCGAGGGCCACCGGTCGACAGCGCTCCGTCGAGACCTCCAACAGCCCACGCAGGTTGCAGTGCTCGCGCGTCTCGTCGTCCGCCAGTCGCGAGTACTCGGCGAACAGCGCCGCGTCGTTGCCGCGCACCGCCGCCTGGAGCTTCGCGATGGTGGCCGGGTTCCACTTGTGCCGCTCACCCTGGCGTCGCCACCGGTACTGGCCTCCCAGGGGCAGCTCGCCCTCGGGCTGCTCGAAGCCCCGGGCATGCCGCTCCGCCACCTCGCGCCCCAGCTCGGGCAGGCCCACGCCCTCCACGCGCGAGGACGTGCCGGTGAAGTGCCGCTCGATGAGCCCGCGCTCGAGCCCCACCGCCTCGAAGAGCTGCGAACCCCGGTAGGACTGGAGCGTGGAGATGCCCATCTTGGACATCACCTTCATCAGCCCTTCCTCCACCGCGTGGACGTAGAGGTCCTGCGCCTTCTCCGCGTCCACGCCCAGCTCGCCCGCGTCCGCCAGCGCTCGCACCGTGTCCAGCGCGAGGTATGGATTCACCGCCGCCGCGCCGTAGCTGAAGAGGCAGGCGAAGTGATGCACCTCACGCGCCTCCGCCGTCTCCAGCAACAGGCCCGTGTACATGCGGATGCCGTCACGCACCAGGCGCTGGTGCACCGCCGACATGGCCAAGAGCGCGGGAATCGCCGCGTGCGTGACGTCCACACCCCGGTCGCTCAAGAGCAGGATGCTCGCGCCCGCGTCCACGGCGTCCACCGCCGCGGCGCACAGCTTCTCCACCGCGTCCTCCAGCGCGCCCTCGCCACCCTCCAGCGGGTAGAGCAGCGACAGGCGCCGCGTCTCGAACAGGCCCTCGCCCCGGATGCTCGCGAGCCTCGCGAGCTGCCCGTTGGTGAGGATGGGGCCGGGCAGCGACAGCCGGTGGCACTGCTCCGGCGTCTCCTCGAAGGTGTTGCTCTCCGGGCCCAGCGCCGTGGCCAGCGTCATCACCAGCTTCTCGCGCAGCGGATCGATGGGCGGGTTGGTCACCTGCGCGAAGAGCTGGTGGAAGTACGAGAAGAGGCTCGGGGCCTGGTCGCTGAGCACCGCGAGCGGCGTGTCCGTGCCCATGGAGCCCACGGGCTCCTTGCCCGTCTCCGCCATGGGCGTCAGCACCGTGCGGATGTCCTCCACCGTGTAACCGAACGCCCCCTGCAGCCGCGTCAGCTCGTCACCGCGCAGCCGCTCCGGCGCGGCCACGGTGGGCAGGTCGTCGAAGGTGAAGACGTTGCGCTCCAGCCATTTGCGGTACGGCCAGCGCGTGCTGATGTCCCGCTTCACCTCCTCGTCCTCGAGGATGCGGCCCTCGGTGGTGTCCACCAGCAGCATGCGGCCCGGCGTCAGGCGCCCCTTGCGGCGCACCTGCGCGGGGGGCACGTCGATGACCCCCGTCTCCGAGGCCAGGATGATGCGGTCATCCTCCGTGACGAGGTAGCGCGCGGGCCGCAGGCCGTTGCGGTCCAGCGTCGCGCCGATGAGCTGCCCGTCCGTGAAGGCGATGGCCGCGGGCCCGTCCCACGGCTCCAGCAGCGCGGAGGAGTACTCGTAGAACGCGCGCTTCTCGTCCGACATCAGCGCGTCGCCCTCCCACGCCTCCGGAATCATCATCATCATCGCGTGGGGCAGGGTGCGCCCGCCCAGGTAGAGCAGCTCCACCATGTTGTCGAACTGCGCCGAGTCGCTCTTGCCCGGGACGATGATGGGCCACAGCGGCTCCAGGCTCCCTCCCAGCCGCGCCGTCTGGAGCAGCCCGCGCCGCGCCGTCATCCAGTTGCGGTTGCCACGCAGTGTGTTGATTTCGCCGTTGTGCGCGATGAAGCGGAACGGCTGCGCCAGCTCCCACGTGGGGAACGTGTTCGTGGAGAAGCGCGAGTGCACCAGCCCCAGCGCGCTGACGAACTCCGTGTGCTGCAGGTCCAGGTAGAAGCGCGGCAGGTCCGCGGGCAGCAGCAGGCCCTTGTAGATGAGCGTCTCCGACGAGAGGCTGGCGATGTGGAAGCGGCCCCTGGGGTCCACGCCGCGCGCCTGCACGCGGTTCTCCGTCAGCTTGCGGATGCGGTAGAGCTTGCGCTCGAAGGCGCTGGGCACCACGCGCCGCCGCGCGATGAAGAGCTGCCGGATGACCGGCGCGGCCTCCAGCGCCACCGGCCCCAGGTGCTCGGGCGCCACCGGCACGTCGCGCCAGCCCAGCACGCGCTGGCCCTCCTCGGCCACCACCTCCTCGAGCGCCGCCTCACACGCGGCCCTCGCGTCCACCTCCTTGGGCAGGAACACCTGCGCCACCCCGTACTGCCGACGCGGGGGCAGCTCGAAGCCCAGGTCCGGCGCCTCGTGCTCGAAGAAGCGGTGCGGCAGCTGCACCAGGATGCCGGCGCCGTCGCCCGTCCGTGGATCCTTCCCCGCCGCCGCCCGGTGACTCAGCCGGTTGAGCAGCTCCAGCGCGTCCTCGACGATTCCTCGAGAGCGCTCACCTCGCAGGTGGGCCACGAAGCCCACCCCGCAGGCGTCGTGTTCGGTCTCGGGCTCATAGAGGCCGTACCGGCCGGGGAGGATCGCGGTCATCAACTTCCCCTTTCCCGCCTGACGCGGGAGGTCATCGCTGTGTGGCTCTACGCTAACGCGTCGCGTCGACTCTCGTAAAGACGGGCAGGAGCAGGGGGCCGTCAGAGGGGCGGTGGGGCAGGGTGCCAACAAGGGGCCCCCCTCGGACGCAGGCTCGGGCCGTGGCCCGTCGGCGGATCCGCTATGAAGCGCCCCGCCCGGGCGAGCTCTTCTCGCGCGGCGTCATGAGGAGCGCGCCATGCCCTATTCACCCATCATCGGCACCCTGGGCTACGTGATGTCGCCGGATCAGCGCCGCGTGCTGCTCATCCATCGCAACGCGAGGCCGGAGGACGCGCACCTGGGCAAATACAACGGCCTGGGTGGGAAGATGGAGCGCGACGAGGACGTGGCCGCCTGCATGCGCCGCGAGATTCGCGAGGAGGCCGGCATCGAGTGCACCCGCATGGTCCTGCGCGGCACGCTCTCCTGGCCCGGCTTCGGCAAGCAGGGCGAGGACTGGCTCGGCTTCGTCTTCCGCATCGACGCCTTCGAGGGCACCCCGCTGGAGCGCAACGCCGAGGGCACGCTGTCCTGGGTTCCCCTCACCGAGCTTCCCAAGCTGCCCATGTGGGACGGTGACAGGCACTTCCTGCCGCTCGTCTTCGACGAGGACCCCCGCGTGTTTCACGGCGTGATGCCGTACTCCGGAGGTCGCGCGGTGAGCTGGAATTACACGCGGCTGTGAAGTGGGCCGCTCCGTGCGTTGACGCTACCAAGGAATGGGCGTACGCGTGCGAAGTGACGCGGCCCATGGTCCTCCCGTTTCGCAAGACGCTCTTCTGGATTCACCTCGTCGTTGGACTCGTGGTGGGGCTGGTCGTCGCCATCATGTCGGTGACGGGCGTGGCCATTGCCTTCGAACGTCAGACCCTCGAGTGGGCGGAGGCCGGCTCACGCACCGTGTCCGCTCCCGGGCCGGACGCGCCGCGCTTGCCGCTGGAGGCGCTGGTCGCGAAGGCGCGCGAGGCGAAGCCAGACGCCCAGGTGTCGGGCATCACCGTGTTCCCGTCGGAGACGACGGCGGTGCAGGTGGCGCTGGGGCGCGCGGGCGTCGTCTTCGTGAACCCCTACACGGGCGAAGTGCGTGAGAGCGACGCGAAGGGCTGGCGCGCCTTCTTCCAGGTGATGACGGAGTGGCACCGCTGGGTCGCGATGGCCGGGGACAATCGCCCCGTGGGCAAGGCCATCACCGGCGCGTGTAACGCGGGCTTCCTGTTCCTGGCCCTCTCCGGGCTGTACCTCTGGTGGCCGCGCAAGTGGACGCTGAAGACGGTGCGTCCGGTGCTGTGGTTCCGGCGGGGCCTGAAGGGCAAGCCGCGCGACTTCAACTGGCACAACGTCATCGGCTTCTGGACGCTGCCCGTGCTCATCGTCCTCACGGCGTCGGGCATGGTCATCTCGTACAAGTGGGCGTCCGACTTCGTCTACACGCTGACGGGCAACACGCCTCCAGGGCAGCAGGGCCCGGGAGGGGCCGGCGTGAAGGTGACGCCTCCGACGGAGGACGCCCCTCGCAAGGACCTGGGCTCGATGCTGGGCGTCGTCGAGGCACGGACGCCCGCCTGGACGAGCATCACGTATCGGGTGCCTTCGCCGCCACGAGAGGGGAAGGGTGGCAAGCCCGACGCCGCCGTGGACGCCGTCACCTTCAACCTGAAGCAGGAGGGCTGGCCCTACTTCGCGACCACCCAGGTCTCCGTGAATCCCTTCTCCGGTGAGGTCGCCAGGAGCGAGGGCTACGCGGACTTCAACAGCGGCCGCAAGCTGCGCACCTGGCTGCGCTTCCTCCACACCGGAGAGGCGCTCGGGTGGCCCGGCCAGCTCATCGCGGCCATCGCCTCGCTGGGCGGCGTCTTCCTCGTGTGGACCGGCTTCGCCCTGTCGTGGCGGCGCTTCTTCGCGAAGCGCCAGCCGCGCGACACCGTTGCCTCACCGTCGGGAACACCCGAGACCTCCGCCTGAGCGCGGACGTCCCGGGTCCTCCGCTCAGCCCCGGTCCTTGCGGACGATGACCTTGCGGCCGCGAATCGTCGCCGCCTTCAGCGCGGCGATGACGCGGTTGGCGTCCGGCTCCGGCACCTCCACCAGCGAGAAGCCGTCGCCAATCTGGATGGCGCCGATCTGCGACGAGTCCAGCCCCGCCTCACCCGCGATGGCGCCCACCAGGTCCGCGGGGCGCATGCCAGCCTGACGACCCGCGCCGATCCACAGGCGGGTGACGTCCCACGAGGGCGCCGGGCCTCCGCGGCGCGGTCCCCCGCGCTCGGGACGGCCAGGACCGGAGCGGCCCGCGGGAGCACCGGGACGCCCGGGGCGCTCCTTGCGGTCCTCCTTCGGCGCGACGGCGGGGATGTCCTCCTCCTCCTTCGCGCGGCCCTCGTCCTGCGCGTCCTGGAGCAGCTTCACCGCGGCGGCGGCGATGTCGAGCGGCTCGTACTCGCTGGCCAGGTCCTCCACCAGCCCCCGGAACGAGTCCTGTCCGCCCGCCACCAGCGTCTCGCGCAGGGTGGCGCGCAGGAGCTCCTGCCGCTTGGCGCGCAGGTCGGCCACGGTGGGGACGGTGGCCAGCTGGATGCGCTGGCCGGTGACCTTCTCGATGTTGCGCACGAGCCGGGCCTCGCGCGGCTCCACCAGGGTGATGGCCACGCCCTCGCGGCCGGCGCGGCCCGTGCGGCCGATGCGGTGCACGTACGCTTCCGGGGCGTTGGGCACGTCGAAGTTCACCACGTGGGACAGGCGCGGGATGTCCAGGCCGCGCGCCGCCACGTCCGTGGCCACGAGCAGGTCCGTGCCGTGGGACTTGAGCTGCTTGATGACCCTGTCCCGCTGCTCCTGCGTCATGCCGCCGTGGAGCGCGTGCGCGCGCCAGCCCCGGCCGTTGAGCGACACGGTGAGGTCATCCACCTCCGTGCGCGTGCGGCAGAAGATGATGGCGGCGGTGGGGGACTCCACGTCGAGCAGGCGCCCGAGCGCGGCGATCTTGAACGCGCGCGGGACGATGTACGCCGTCTGGCGGATGCGCGGCAGCTCGCCCGGCTCCACCTTCTCCTTGGCGATGCGCACGCGCACCGGCTGGCGCAGGTGGCGCTCGGCGATGCTGGCGATGCGCGGCGGGAGGGTGGCGGAGAAGAGGGCCGTCTGGCGGTCCTCGGGCGTGCCGGACAGGATGGCCTCGAGGTCGTCGGCGAAGCCCATGTCGAGCATCTCGTCGGCCTCGTCGAGCACCACGGTGCGCACGTTGTCGAGCTGCAGCGTGCCCCGGCGCAGGTGGTCCAGCGCGCGGCCCGGGGTGGCGACGACGACGTCCACGCCCCGCTTGAGCACGCGCAGCTGCTGGCCGATGACCTGCCCGCCGTAGAGGGGCAGCACGGTGGCGCCGAGCTTCTGGCCGTAGCGGTGGATGGCCTCGGAGACCTGCATGGCCAATTCACGTGTGGGCACGAGCACCAGCGCGGAGGTGGCGTGGGGGCCGGCCTCTCCCGGGACCAGGTGGTGCAGCAGCGGGAGGGCGAAGGCCGCCGTCTTGCCGGTGCCGGTGGCGGCGATGCCCAGCAGGTCCTTGCCGGCGAGCAGCGGCGGCAGGGAGGCGTTCTGGATGGGCGTGGGCTCCTCGTATCCGAGGGCGGTGAGCGCCTCCACGAGCTGGGGCTTGAGGCCCAGGGATTCGAAGGTGGCGTCGGGGGGCGAGGACGGCGGTGCGGAAGTCACGCGGGGCTTGTACCACCGGCCTCCGCCCTCGTGCCTCGAAGAATCGCCGTTCTGTCCCACATCTATCGCCCAGGCGTGCGTGTCGGTCTCAGCGGACAGGCAGTGTGCCCAGGTGGGTGACCTCCTGGATGGCGCCCCGGGAGACCTGGAAGACGGCGAAGGCCTCCGCGCCCTGCTCCACGCTCGCCAGACAGCAGACCGGGGACTCCTCGCCGGAGGCCCACTTCAAGGTGCCGCGATAGCGTTTGTGCAGGTGGCCGCAGAGCACGAGCCGGGGCTGGAGCGCCTCGGCCACCAGTCGGGCGTACTCGTTGCCCACCGCGTCCGCATGGGGGCTGCGGCGCTGGTGCTCGAAGTCCTGGCGGTCCTCGGCGGCGACCAGGCCGGAGGGCCAGTCGTGGACGAGCAGGATGTCCGCCCGCTCCAGCCCCAGGGCCTGCTCGATGTCCTGCTCGTTGAAGCACGCATAGTCCTTGTTGGAGACGGTGCCGAGCAGGGACAGGGCGGGGTGGGGCTTCTGGAAGCCGGGGGCGTCGTGGATGCCGGAGAGGCCGGCGATGCGCAGGCCGCGGGTCTCCACGACGCCGACGCGGCCCAGGTAGCGGCAGTTGGAGGTGAGCAGGAAGCCCTCGGGGGCCGTGTCCAGGTAGCCGTGGGGCTCGTGGTTGCCGCCGATGAAGTACACGGGCCAGGGGAAGCGCCGGCGCTTCTGGTGGTAGTGCGCGAAGTCGCCCAGCTGTTTGTAGCGAGCGGGGGCGGCCATCGTCGCCAGGTCCGCCTCGTCGCGGTGCGGCTCGAAGTCGCCGACCTGGAGGACGAAGGCCAGCTCCCGGTTCGCGCTCTTCGCCCAGGACTGGAGGGTGGACACCATCCGGTCCATCCGGCCGTGCACGTCGCCCACGGCGGCGAAGCAGAAGGTGTCGGGAGGCGGGGCCATGGGGGACTCCAGCATGGCGCATCCGCGCGCCGGACGGCGCAGCGACGCGGTGGGCTCGCGACGGCTGACCGGGTGTTGGGGCTCAGCCGACGAGCGAGGGCCAGTTGCGGCCGACCCAGGCGCGCTGTTCGACCTCTTCGCGCCACCGCGGGTCTTCCCGGTCGATGCGGCGCGAGGTGGCGAAGAGGGCCTCGAGCGCCGCCAGCATCCGCTCGGTGAACGGGGTGTCCTCGACGACGAGCAGGGCCTCGCTCTCCCAGTAGGCGGCGGTGACGTCCAGGTTGGCGCTGCCCACCGCGGCGGCCCGGGTGTCGCACACGAGGAGCTTGGCGTGGACGTGGGGGAAGAGGCGCTCCAGCTCCGGCTCCCAACCTGGTCGCGAGGGCAGCGCCAGCTCGTGGGCGATGCCGCCCGCGGCGATGACCGCGTCCAGGCGGCTGCGGACGTAGCGGTCCGCCACCTCTCGAATCGCGCCCCCGGGGAAGTAGGTCCGCGCGTCGCCGTGGTGGGGCCGCACGCTGCCGAAGAGGACCTCCACGCGGACACCGCGCTCCAGGGCGGCGATGAGCGCGTTCTGGATCTCGAGCAGCAGGGGGAAGGTGTTCACCAGGACCAGCCGTGAGCGCGCATGGCGGATGAGCGCGAGCTGCGTGTCCAGGGTGTGCGTGTCCTTGAGTCCCTCGTGCAGGGCGATTCGGGCCGCCATCGTCCCCGCCCGCGCGGAGGGCGTCAGGGGAAACGGCTCGCCGCCCGCGCGGGTTCACTCCGCGAGGAACGCGCGCTCCAGGTCGGTGACCAGCGGACCTTCCAGTCTCGCGCCGCAGTCGAGCCAGGGGATGTCGCGGTAGTGTGTATCCCGGCGCAGCGGCACCTCGTCGAAGCCCGTGTAGTACGGCGCGCCGAGATTCCGGCCCGAGACGAACGCGAGCGCGGAGTCGACGAGCGTGAGCTTGCGGTGGTTGCGCTGCTTGAGTTCGTACAGGTTGGGGCCTCCGACGAGCGGGGCAATCGCGCGCACCTCGACGTTGAGTGTCTCGGAGAGGCCGACGAGGGCGGGGTTGAGCGCGCCGAAGGAGTCGTGGCCGCTGTAGAGCGCGTCGGCGAGGAAGCGCACGCGGACGCCTCGGTGGGCGGCACGCTTCAGTGCCTCGGTGATGCGGGCGGTGATGGGGTCGTCCTCGACGATGTAGCACTGCCAATGGACGGTGGTTCGCGCGGCGTCGATGGCGGCCAGGACCGACTCGCGGGCCTGGGCGTTGTCGAGATCGAAGTCGATGTGATGGCCCTCGGTGCGCGGGCTGCATCCGGCGAGCGTCAGCTCCCGGGCCCAGGCGTCCTGCTCGGACGGGAGGGGGAGCGGCTCCAGGGGTGTGTTCCGAGGCAGGGCCTCGCACTCCTCGGGGCTGAGGGTGCGGATGGAGGGGTGGACGGGCTTGTAGGTGTCGCGGGTGATGACCGCGGCGATGGGGACGTGCGCGGCGGCGAGTCGGGTGGCGACGCGCAGGAGTCGCTGTCCATCGACCTGTCGGGGCACGTCGTCCGCCCGGGCATCGTCGAGCCACGCGCTGGCGTCGAGCAGCAGGGGCCACGCGAGGCCGGGCAGGTGCTCACGCAGCCGCGCGCGCTGTTCGTCGAGCGAGTCGCTGTCCCGCATCCGCACGAAGACCAGGTGGCACCGGTCCTCGGCGAGCTCGCGGACGGCGAGCAGCGTGTCCTCCTCGACGAGGCTGTCGACCAGCAGCAGCGGCTTGTCCGGGGCGAGCACGTAGCCGGGCACCAGCTCCCGCGAGGCGGAGGTGTCCGAGAAGGAGAACGCCAGGGGATGCAGCCCGCGCAGGTGCCCGAGCCACGCGGCGTCGAGGATGGCGGTGCCTCCCTGGTGACGGACCTCGCCGAGCGCGGCGCCATTCGCGAACACCGTCACGAGGCCCGGCTCCAGGAGGCTGCCGCTCGACAGGAGGCCGACGCGCTCGACGGCGAAGCGCGGGGCCAGGCCGGGAGCCACCAGCGAATCGGAGACGGCGTGGTGGTCCTCGAAGAGCGTCAGCCCCGTCTGGGTACGCGGCAGGAGGAGGGTGGGGACGCGTGCCTCCTGGAGCGCGCGGGCGCCCGTCATCCCGACGTACAGGGCCTCCAGGTCCGCGAGGGAGTCGGCGGGGACGACGAGCAGTCCCGCGCCCGAGCGCAGGGCGACGTCGTCGAAGGCCTCGGCACGGCTGCCGGCGGCGTTCGCGGTGAGGGACTCGACGAGCAGCGTCTGGGTGATGCCCAGCGCCTTCGAGAGCGCCTGGAGCTCTCCGGTCTGCTCCGGCGCCAGGCCCGTGGTGAGCGCGATGAGCTCCGAGGGCTGGGCGCAGTGGGACAGGAAGCTGGCCACGGCTCCGAGTCCCCGGCCATCGGGCGCGATGGCCAGGGCCATGCGTGAGGGCTCGGTGCTGGCCGTGTCCGGCGCGCGCCCCAGGGAGAGCACGGGCAGGTGCTCCCGGAGGACGAGCCGCAGCATCGCGCCCACCCGGGCCCTGGGAGACGTGTCCAGCAGGGGGCCGAGCACGACGAGCCCGGCGCCATGTCGGCGCGAGACCTGGACCAGGTCGCTGATGTCGAGATGGGTCTCCAGTGCGCCGGTGACCTGGATGGCGGGGCTCCAGTCCTGGAGCGTGCGCCGGAGCCGGTCCAGCACGGTGAGGCTGGTGGGCGGAGGTGCCTCCAACTCGCTGCGCTCGGGAGCCAGCCCGTACAGGTAGACGGCCTCGGGATCGGACGTCAGCCGCCGCACCGCGTGGAGGACGTGCTCGGACTCGGAGCCTGCATCGAAGACGACCACCAGACGTCGGAACATGGCGCGCGCGATTCCCGGGACGGACGTGGGACGCGCCTTCACCGACGTTCGGCTCCCGGGCGCCCACGGCCCCATCATGCCGGGAACCGGCCCGGTTGGCGTCACTGGAACGAGGGAGCAGGAACTCCGGAGGCCACGTCGGACAGGGGAAGACTGCCACCTCGCGAAGTCGTGCGCCGGACGAGAGTGATTGCCTCGGTCAAGGAGTCTGGTTTGTCGCGTGCCAAGACTCAGGGCATGACGGTGCGAAGATGCTCCAGGCGCAGGTCGATGACGTCGAGGCCCGCGGCCTCGGCCTCCGCGCGTGCATCGTCGGGGTAACCCCAGGAGGGCCGCTGCTCGGTCGCGCGTCCGTCGAGCCAGGAGAAGTCCCAGCCCTCCACCGAAACGCTCGCGGCTTCCGCCTCCAGGTCCTCATAGCTTCGAGACATGGTCTGGGTTCCTACCGGGGCCCTCTCGCCGTGTCACGGCAAGGCGTCACGTCAGTCCTTCCAGAGGATCTTCCACGGGTGCTTGCGCAGATCCGTGACGAGCGTTCTGAGCTCGTCATACAGCGTGGGATCCTGCAGGACCGCACCCGCCGTGCCTTCCCCAGCTTCAATCCTGGCCAGCACCCGGTCCGCGCGGGCCGCGATGCTGTCGAGCTGTCCCGCCGCGGCCGTGAGCTTCTCCAGCGCCAGCTTCACGCGCTGCCCGTCCTCGGGCCCCAGGGAGCCGGTGAGGGCCGCGAGCCCATCCAGCGTCGTGCCCGCGGACTTTGTCAGCCCGGGCAGCTCGCCCCTGAGCACCGCCGCCGTCGCCGCCGCGTCGTCGAGCAGCCTCGCCGCCTTGCCTCCCGGCTGGAGCGCCTCGCGCGCGAGCTGTGAGAGCTGGCGCAGGTCCTTCGACGCCGCCGCCAGCTCGGAGGCCAGCACCTTCACGTCACCCCGGTTCTCCGTCAGCACCTCGTCCAGCGTCCGCGTCAGCCGCGAGATGTTCGCCACCAGCCCCGTCACCGCCTCCGGGTCCTTCTCCAGCATCTCGGAGAACATCTCGATGAAGCGCGAGAGCTTCTCCGCCAGCAGGTCCAGCCGGGGCGCATCCGTGCCGCGCACGGCCTGGCCCGCGGGCAGCGCGCTCGACTGCGTGCCCGGGTTCAGCTCCAGGTAGGGCTCGCCCAGCAGGCCCACCGTCGCCACCGTCACCCGCGCATCCGAGCGCAGCGCGCCGAGCGACTCCGGCGACACCGCCAGCTCCATCCGGACGGGCAGGGGACGGCCCTGGGCATCCCGACGCTCCGGCATCAGCCGGATGGCCTGCACGCGCCCCACCTGCACGCCGCCCAGCTTCACCGGCGCCCCCTCCACCACGTTGCCCGTGTGGCCGAAGTCCACCGGCAGCACCGTGCTGGAGCCGAGCGACAGCTCGCCCATCAACCACAGCAACACCAGCACGCCCATCACCGCCGCCAGCACCAGGGCGCCCACCTTCAATTCCAACCGTCGCTCATCCATCCGTCGCACCCTCCATGAACGGCGCCGTCAGCACGCGAAGCTCCGGCGCGGAGGACTCCAGGAAACCCTCGGGCGGCCCCAGGTACGCGCACTTCCCCTGGGCCACCACCAACACCCGGTCCGCCAGCCCCCGCAGCTGGCGATAGTCATGCGTCACCACCAGACCGCCCAGCCCTCGCGCCTTCAGCGAGGCCATGACCTCTTCCACCTGCGTCGCCGCGCGCCGGTCCAGCCCCGTGGTGGGCTCATCGAGCAGCAGGTAGCGCGGTGAGAGCACCAGCGCCCGCGCGATGGCGGTCCGCTTCTTCGCGCCGGGCCCCAGCTCGGGCGGCATCCGGTCCGCCCACTCCAAGAGCCCCACCTGCTCCAACGCGGACTCCACGGCCTCGGCGGGGGCCTCCGGGTCCGCCAGCCACACGTTCTCTCGAAGCGTGCGCCAGTCGAGCAGGGCGGGGCCCTGGACCAGGTATGGCGCCCGACGCCGCAGCTTCACCAGCTCCCGCTCCGGCCGCGTGTCCACGCGCTCGCCCCACAGCTCCACGCTGCCCGAGTCCGGCCGCAGCAGGCCCACCGCCATCCGACACAGCACGCTCTTGCCCGAGCCGCTCGCGCCCGCGATGAAGGTCAGCTCCCGCGTGGACACCTCCGCCGTCACGCCGTCCAGCACGCGCCGCCCACCCTCGAACGCGACGCGCACGTCCGTGAAGCGCAGCGTGTCCGGAGGGGCGTCGTCCGCGATCACAGGCGCACGAGGTGGAAGGCGAGGGACACGGCCAGGTCGATCAACAGACACCCCAGGCTCGCGGCGACGACGCCGTCGGTGGTCGCCTCGCCCACGGCCTCCGCGCCTCCTCGCGCGCCCAGGCCCGCGACGGCCGCCGCCAGCGGGATGTACAGCCCGCACGCCACGGCCTTCAGCCCCGCGGCGAGCAGGTCCCAGCCATCCACATAGCGCGGGTCCATGAAGGCCCGGCCATCCACGCCGAACACGAGCCCCGCCACCGCCGCGGCGGACAGGGTCGCGGCCACCGTCCCCAACAGGCTGAGCAGCGGCACGCCCAGCACGCCCGCCACCACGCGAGGCGCCACCAGGTCGGAGTAGGGGTCTCCCGCGGACATCTCCAGCGCCTCCACCTGCTCGTTGACGCTCATGGTGGACAGCTCCGCCGCGTGGCTCGCCCCGGCGCGGGACGCCGTCAAGAGCGCGGACACCACCGGCCCCAGCTCGCGAATCAGCAGCTCGAAGTACGCGGGCCCCAGCACGGCCACGTTGCCCACGAAGCGCCGCGCCTGGCTGTTGGCGATGGTCACCAGCACCGCCCCGAAGAACGCCATGCCGGTCATCACCAGCCACACGCTGCGCCCTCCCAGCTCGTGGAGCTGCACCAGCGACTCGCGCCAGGACACGCCCTCGCGCAGCCCCGCCCGCGTCGTGCGCGCGAACAGCACCACCGGCGCGCCGAAGAAGCGCAGCACCCGGTTCATGTCATCCACCCGGCGAGCACGAGCGTGAGCACGAAGTCGAGCAGGAAGATGGCCGCGCACCCGCGCACCACCGCGCTCGCCGCCGCGCGTCCCACCGCCTGGGCGCCTCCCCGCGCGGACAGTCCCACCGCCGTGGACACCAGCGAGATGGCCAGGCCGAAGGCCCCCGTCTTCAGCACGCCGCCCAGGATGTCCAGCGAGCTCAGCATGTGCGCGAAGGTCCCGAAGAACGTCCGCAGCGGCAGGTCCAGGGTGAGCAGCGCGGCCAGGGCCTCGAACAGGATGGCCACCAGGAACGTGAAGGTGCTCATCGCGAGCATGCTCAGCTCCATCGCCACCACGCGCGGCGCGACGAGGATGGCGAAGGGGTCCAGCCCGATGCCGCGCAGGCCCTCGATCTGTCCCCCCACCTGCATGGTGGCCAGCTCCGCCGCGTTCCTCGCGCCGATGCGCGCGGACATGATGAGCCCCAAGAGCAGCGGACCGAACTCCCACAGCACCCCGTAGCCCGCGGCCCACCCGAGGAACGCCCGCGCCCCGAAGCGCTGGATGTAGAGCCCCGACTGCAGCACGACGATGACGCCCGCCAGCGCCGCGGTGGCCAGGGCCAGGGGCAGCGAGTCGTAGCCGAACTGCACCAGCGCCCGCGCCAGCTCGCGCCGCTCCAGCCGCGGCAGTCCCAGCACCGTGCGCGCCGCGACGAGGGCCAGCGCTCCCGCGCCGCGCACCGCCTCCAGCCCCACCGCGCCCGCGCCACGCACGGTCCTCAGTCCGGGGCTCTCGACGCGCGGCGATGGGCTCACGGGAGCACCTCGTCCTGTTCGCGCTCCAGCTCCGGCGCGGGTGCCCCGTCGTATATCAACCGCCCGCCTCGCAGGTAGAGCCAGCGGGGCAGGGGGAGGTCCACCGGCGCCTCGGGCGCGGCGACCAGCAGCGTGCCGCCGCGCGAGACCTCCAGCAGCACCCGCGCCACCTGCCGCGCCGTGCCCGGGTCCAACCCCGCGAAGGGGTCATCCGCGAGCAGCACTGACGGACGCGCCGCCAGCGCCCGCGCCAGCCCCGCGCGCTTCTTCATGCCTCCGGACAGCCGCTCCGGCAGCGTGTCCGCCGCCTCCGTGAGGCCCACGGCGGCGAGCACCTCGTCCGCGCGCGCCCGCGCCTCGTCCTGGGGCACGCGCCGACGCGTGAGCGGGAAGAGGACGTTCTGCCGCACCGTCAGCGAGTCGAACAGCGCGTCCGTCTGGAACACCATGCCGAACGAGGCCTGCCGCGCGCGGCGCTCGGCGGCGGACAGGCCCGCCACGTCCTGGCCATCCCACAGGACGCGTCCGCTGAACGCGGGCGACAGCCCCGCGAAGGCCTTCAGCAGCGTCGTCTTGCCCGAGCCCGAGCGGCCCAGCACCACCGCCTGCGTGCCCGGAGTCAGCACGCACGCCACCTCCGCGAGCACGGTGCGCGCGCCATGCCTCACCGTCAGGCCTTCCGCACGCAGGTCCATGGTGGAACCCGGCTCCTTCCGCTCAGGGCTTCCAGCGCGTGAGCAGGCCGTCGTGGCCGGTGGCCCAGACCTCGCCCGGGCCGAAGCCGCCCAGCGCGTTCACCGTCTCCGACGGGGTGGCGACCGTGCTCCATGCGACGCCGTTGAAGAAGTGGAGATCCTTCACCTCCGACGACGCCGCGTAGATGCCCGTGCGGCCGAACGCGAGGATGTCCCGCAGGTTCGGCACCGTGCCCCCGCTCACCGTCAGCACCGGCTTCTGGCTCCACGTGCCACGCGACTTCTCCAGGAGCAGGCCGTGATCACCCGCCACGTAGAGCAGGTGGGGGGTGAGCACCTGGACCGCGTTGAGGTAGCCCGTGGTGGTCTCGGGGAGGCCCAGCGCCTCGCGGGTCCAGGTCGTCCCCGTCTGGGGCGAGCTCCAGGCCACCGGATGCTGTTCGCCGTTCACCGTCTCCGCGCCGACCACCACCAACGCCTCGGCGCTCAGCCCGTGGATGTCCCGCAGGTTCGCCGCGAATCGGGTGACGATCGTCGGGTCCGGCTGGCTCCCCGAGGCGCCATGGTCGTAGCTCCAGGACACGACGTGCCCCGCGCTGGAGACGCCATAGACGGTGAAGACGTTGCTCTCCGGGTCCGGGAAGCCCACCAGCCCGTTGATGGAGCCCGGCTGGCCACTGGAGCGGGTCTCGCAGGCGGTGTTGAGCTCGCCGGGCATCGACGTGGCGAACCGTCCGTCGCTCGAGCCCAGGAACACACGTCCGTTCGGCGCGGCCCATGCGGACCGCCAGTCGCCCGCGCAGTTCGTCGCGGCCGTGAAGGTGTTGCCGGCCACATGGACGACGCGACCGCTGCTTCCGGCCAGCCATCCCCGCTCCGCTTGATAGGTGGCCACCGCGTCGAACCGCGCGCTCGTGTCGTTGAGCACCGTCCGCTCGTTCCAGGACACCGCGCCGCAGCTCGGCAGCCCATCGTCCACCCCACCGGCGCAGTCGTTGTCCAGGCGGTCGCAGACCTCGGTGCCGCTCTCGGACACCTGCTCCGAGCCCTCGTCGCAGTCACCGGGCTCCGTCACCGCGCCCGGCTCGGGTGGAGTGCAGCTCAACCCCAGCGTGGGGCCACCCTGGCCGTCGCCGTCGTCATCCGCGAAGTACTCCACGGGCACCAGCGCGCTGACACAGTCCGCCACCTCCGCGGACTGACACTGCCGTGTCCCCGCGCAGCGCTGGGCCGTGACGCAGCTCGTGCCCACGTCGAACGCGTCGTTGTCCGGGGTGCCATCGCAGTTGTCGTCCTTGCCGTCGCAGCGGAACTCCGACTGGCCCGGATGCACGAGGATGTCCTCGTCGTCGCAGTCGCCCGCGCGCGTCGCGAAGCCCACTGGCGCCGCGCAGCCGGTCTGGGGCGCGGCGCTCGCATCCCCGTAGCCATCCCCATCCACGTCCACCCAGTACTGGACATTCCCTGGCGCATCGCTCTCGCCCTCGACGCAGTTGTTGTCCACGCCGTCGCACACCTCGGTGGCGCCGGGGTGCACGTCCGGGCGCGTGTCGTCGCAGTCGGTGCCCGGGTAGTCGCCCTTCATGGCGAAGAAGCCGTCGTCGTCCAGGTCCTCGGCGCGCAGATCCAGCTTCAGGTCCGTCAGGTTCTCCTCGGGAAACTGCACCTCCGCGGACTGCCGGGCGATGACGGGACCCTCGCACGAGCCCTCGTGTGCCTCGGCGATCACCCGGAGGTCCGGACTCCAGCCCGCCTGCTTCAGGATGACGCCGACGCGCGTGTCGCTCCGGGCCTCCGCGTTCACCGTCACCACGCCCGACTCCCGGCGCGTCGGCTCCCGGCGATCTTCCACGGCGAGCGTCAGGCACTGTGGCCGGAAGGTCGCATACGTGATGAAGACCCGGAGCCCCCCTTCGTTGGTCGAGGTCTTGCTCTTGCAGCCCGTCATCGAAAGTGTCAGCAGCCCTACACCCACCAGGAATAAACGCATCATCAATGCATTCTCCGGCGCGCCGAGGCGCCCACTGTCGTGACGCCCCGTCGTAAACCCCAGGACATCCGGAACTCCCCCTTAGACCGCCGTGCTGGCATCGTCCAGCAGCCCACTCCGCCGGGTTCGCCGTTTCGCTCGTCGGGCCCCAGCACGCACACCCCGCACTCCGTCGGCCCGAGCCTCGACTTCCCGCTCATGTCCACTGTCCGAACCGCCCTCGTCGCGCCCCTGTGTGCCTGGATGGTGCTCGCCCCCTCCCAGTCCCAGGCGCTCCAGAGCGACGCTCCCGTGGCTCCCACTCCCTCGCGCGAGGCTGCGGATTCCGCACCCGGGGCTGCGAAAACCGCACCGGCCGCTGCGGATTCCGCACCCGCGGACGCCACCCCCGCGGGCGCTGCGCTGACGTTCGAGCAGGCGGTGGCGATGGCGGCCGAGCGCAACGAGTCCGCGCTCGCCGCCCAGCAGCGCGCCAATGCCGCCCAGGCCCGGGTGTCGCGGGCCCGCGCGTTCTTCTTCCCGGAGCTGACGGCCACGGGCACGTACACGCGCCGCCCCAACCAGACGACGCGCGAGGTCGGCGGACAGCAGGTCATCATCCAGCGCTACAACGCCTTCGGCGCGAACATCGTCGCGCGGATGACGCTCTTCGACGCACGCGGCTTCCCGCTGTACCGCGCCGCGAAGCGCGAGAGCGAGGCCGCGGGCATGGAGTCGGTGGAGGCCCGGCGTCAGGTCTCGTTCGAGGCCGCCAACGCCTTCCTCATCACGCTGCAGGAGCAGCAGGTCTTCCAGGCCGCCGAGCAGCGCATCGCCTTCGCCCGCCAGTCGCTCGCGGACGCGCAGGCCCGCGCCAAGGGAGGGCTCGCCAGCACCAACGACGTCACCCGCGCCGAGGTGGAGGTGGCCACCGCGGAGGTGGAGCTCATCAGCGCCCGGAACCTGGCGCAGACGAGCCGCCTGGAGCTCGGCTTCCTGCTGGTGGACCCGGTGGAGGGCGCGCTCGCGGCGCCCCAGCAGCTGCTCGACGACGCGGCCCGCCCGCTGGACACGCACGACGGCATCATCCCCGGCGCGGTGGAGCGGCGCCCGGACATCCTCGCCGGCCAGCTGCGCGTGGAGTCGCTGGAGGCCAACGCGTGGGAGCCGCTCGCGCGGCTGTTGCCCGCGCTCGGCGTGTCCGCGACGTACCGGCTCACCAACGAGCAGGGCCTCGCGGGCCGCACGGGCGATGGCTTCCTGGCCGCGGACCTCACGTGGAACCTGTTCGACGGCGGCGAGCGGTACGCGGAGCGCCACGAGCGGGTGGCCCTGGCGCGCGCCGCCAGGCTGGAGCTGGAGCAGGGCACGCGCCGCGTGGACGTGGACATCCAGCGGGCGCGGGTGGCCCTGGAGAACGCGCGGGCGGCGCTCACGCAGAGCGAGCTGGCGACGCGCGCGGCGAAGCAGAACGCCGAGGAGCAGGGCATCCTCTACCGCCAGGGGTTGTCCACGGCGTTGACGCTGGCGGACGCCTCGCTGCGGCTGTTCGAGGCGGAGGTGGCCCTGGCCCGGAGCCGGTACTCGCTGGGCGTCGCCCTGCTGGGCTTGAGGGCGGCAGTCGGACTCGATCCTTTGGGGAAGGAACCGTGAAGGTGATGCGACGCGCAGGAACGCTGACCTTGGCCGTGGCGATGCTCGCCATGGGGGCATGCAAGAAGGACGCGGAGGCGTCGAGGGGCGAGGCCCCCGCGGCGGGCGGAAAGGCGGGCGGTCGCCCCGGCGCTGGCGGTGGTCGGGGCCCCATCCAGTTCCCCGTCGAGGTCGCCCCCGTGGAGGCCCGCGACGTCGAGTACGTGGTGAACGCGGTGGGCTCCGTGGAGGCCTTCGAGCGGGTGCAGATCACCGCCCGCGTGGCGGGCGCCGTGGAGCGCGTGCTCTTCATGGAGGGGCAGGCGGTGAAGAAGGGGGACGTGCTCGCCGAGATCGAGCCCGCCCGCTATGCCATCGCCGTGCGCGCGGCCGAGGCCTCGCTCGCCAAGGCCCGCGCCTCGTTGGTGGAGGCCCAGGCCGGCGCCGAGCGTCGCACCGCCGTCAACGAGGCCAGCCCCGGCCTGTTGCCCGCGGAGCAGCTGGAGACCTTCCAGGCACGCGCGCGCACCGCGGAGGCGGACGTGGCCTCCGCGCGGGCCCTGCTGGACCAGGCGCAGCTCAACCAGCGCGACGCCTATGTCCGAGCGCCCATGGACGGCGTGCTCCAGACGCGCACGGTGCAGACGGGGCAGTACGTGCAGCCCGGCCTGGTGCTGGCGACGCTCCTGCGCCGGGACCCGCTGCTGCTGCGCTTCACGGTGCCGGAGGCGGACGTGGCGCGCATCAAGCCGGGGCTCCCGGCGCGCTTCACGGTGCGCTCGGAGAGTGGCTCGTTCACCGCGAGAATCACCCACGTGGCGCAGGCCGCGGACGAGGCCAACCGCCTGGTGCCGGTGACGGCCGAGGTGTCCGCCGAGGATGCGGCGAAGCTCAGGCCCGGTGCGTTCGCGTCGGTGGTGGTGCCGGTGGAGACGCGCGGCGGCAGCCCGGTGGTGCCGCAGACGGCGGTGCGCGCCAGCGAGCGGGGCTTCCTGGCCTTCGTGGTGGACGGCGAGAAGGCGCGCGAGCGGGTGCTGGAGCTGGGCATGCGCACGGCGGACGGACGGGTGGAGGTCCGCGAGGGGCTCAAGGCGGGTGAGACGCTGGTCATCCGCGGCGGCGAGGCCCTGCGTGATGGCGTGACGGTGAGGGTGGTGCAGGAGAAGAAGCCCACCCTGACGGCGGAGCCGCGCGCGGAGGACGGCGGCCAGGGAGCGCGGCGATGAACCTGACGGAAGCGTGCATCAAGAAGCCCGTCCTGGCGTGGATGATCATGGCGGCCACCATCGTCTTCGGACTGGTGGCGGCGCAGCGCATCGGCATCAGCCAGTTCCCGGACGTCGACTTCCCCACCATCAACATCAGCGTGACGTGGGAGGGCGCCAACCCCGAGGCCGTTGAGACGGACGTCATCGAGCCCATCGAGGAGGCGGTGACGCAGGTGGAGGGCGTCACCAGCATCACCTCCAGCGCGCGCCAGGGCGGCGCCAACATCACGGTGGAGCTGGACCTGTCGCGCAACGTGGACATGGCGCTGCAGGAGGTCCAGACGAAGATCAGCCAGGCGCAGCGCCAGCTTCCCGAGGACATCGACCCGCCCATCGTCACCAAGACGAACCCAGAGGACCAGCCCATCATCCAGGTGGGGGTGTCCGGGCCCTTCTCCCAGCAGGTGGTGAGCGACTTCGCCCGCTACCGCGTGAAGGAGAAGCTGCAGACGGTGCCGGGCGTGGGCGAGGTCTCCGTCGGTGGCTCGCTGGACCGCAACGTCCGCATCTGGGTGGACTCCGCCAGGCTGGACGCGCTCGGGCTGACGGTGACGGACCTCACCTCCGCGCTCCAGCGTGAGCACGTGGAGCTGCCCGCGGGGCGCATCGAGGCGGAGGGGCGCGAGGTCAACGTGCGCGTGCTCGGCGAGGCGCTGGACCTGGAGACGCTGCGCGACATCGTCGTGCGCGAGCAGGGTGGCCAGCCGGTGTACCTGCGCGACGTGGCGCTGGTGGAGGACGGCTTCGAGGACGTGCGGCGCATGGCGCGCGTCAACGGCACGCCCGCGCAGGGCCTGGGCATCCGCAAGCAGCGCGGCGCCAACGCGGTGTCCGTGGCCCAGGGCGTGCGTGAGGCGCTGGCCCGCATCCAGAAGGAGGCTCCCGAGGGGATGGACGTGGCCATCCGCTTCGACACCACGCAGTACATCGAGGAGAGCGTCCACGAGATCGAGTTCGAGCTGGTGCTGGCCTGCATCCTCACGGCCTTCGTCTGCTGGCTCTTCCTGGGCTCGCTGTCGAGCACGATGAACGTGGTGCTGGCCATCCCCATGTCGCTGCTGGGGACGGTGGCCGTCATCTACTTCCTGGGCTTCACGCTCAACACCTTCACGCTCTTGGGCCTGGCGCTGGCGGTGGGCATCGTGGTGGACGACGCCATCATGGTGCTGGAGAACATCTTCCGGCACTCAGAGGAGGGGAAGGACCGGGTGAGCGCGGCGCGCGAGGGCACCGCGGAGATCACCTTCGCGGCGCTCGCGGCCACCGCGGCCGTCATCGCCATCTTCCTGCCCGTCGTGTTCATGAAGGGCGTCATCGGCAAGTTCTTCCTCCAGTTCGGCGTCACGCTGTGCGTGGCGGTGATGCTGTCGTACGTGGAGGCGATCACGCTGGCGCCGGCCCGCTGCGCGCAGCTCCTGAAGACGTCCCGCGAGGGGCGCAGCAAGGTCGGCGTGTGGGTGGACAAGGCCTTCACGAAGCTGGAGCACACCTATGGCCGGGCGCTCGGGTGGGCGCTGGTGCGGCCGTGGCGGGTGCTGGCCGGGGCGCTGGTCATCCTGGTGGTGAGCGTGTTCGCCTTCCGCGCGCTGCCCGGTGAGTTCGTGCCGTCGCAGGACCAGAGCCGGCTGATGGTCCGCATGCAGACGGCGGTGGGCAGCAGCATCGAGGAGACCAACCAGCTCTTCCAGAAGGCGGAGGCGTTCGCCGCCTCCAGGCCGGAGGTGCTGAGCATCTTCGCGCTGGTGGGCGGAGGCAGCGGCAACGTGAGCTCGGGCTTCATGATGCTCACGCTCAGGCCGCCCGACGAGCGCATGTCGCAGTCGGAGTTCCAGCAGATCCTCCGCAAGGAGCTCAACGGCTACCCGGGCCTGCGCGCGGTGGTGCAGGACCTGTCGCAGCAGGGCTTCTCCGCGCAGCGTGGCTTCCCGGTGGAGTTCAGCGTGCGCGGCTCGGACTGGGACGAGCTGGTCAAGGCCAGCCAGGAGATGCGCGAGAAGATCCAGGCCAGCGGCAAGGTGGTGGACGTGGACACCGACTACCAGCTCGGAATGCCGGAGCTGCGCATCACCCCGGACCGGGCTCGCGCGGCGGACCTGGGCGTGCCGATGCAGACGGTGGCGACGACCATCAACGCGCTGGTGGGCGGCGTGCGCGTGGGCAAGTACAGCACGGGCGGGCGGCGCATCGACGTGCGCCTGCGCCTGCTCGCGGGGCAGCGCTCGCGTCCGGAGGACCTGGCGCTGCTCAAGGTGCGCACGGCCAGCGGCGCCCTGGTGCCGCTGTCGGCGCTGGTGTCGCAGGAGGAGCGCCCGGCGCTGCAGGCCATCACCCGCCGGGACCGCGAGCGCGCCATCAGCATCTTCGCCAACGTGGCGCCGGGCTCCAATCAGGAGGAGGCGCTGGCCACGGTGGAGCAGCTGGCGAAGGACCTGCCGGGCGGAGTGCGCGTGGTGCCGGGCGGCGCGAGCGTGGCGTTCCGCGACTCGATGGGCAGCCTGTTCTTCGCGCTCTTCCTGGGGATTGGCGTCGCGTACATGGTGCTGGGGGCGCAGTTCAACTCGTTCCTGCATCCGGTCACCGTGCTGACCATCCTCCCGCTGTCGGTGGCGGGCGCGGCCTTCGCGTTGTTGGGCACGGGCAGCACGCTGAACATCTTCAGCATGATTGGTCTGTTGCTGTTGATGGGCATCGTGAAGAAGAACTCCATCATCCTGGTGGACTACGCGCTCCAGCAGCGGGAGCTGGGGCTGGGCGCGGTGGAGGCGATGCAGCGCGCGGGGCCGGTGCGCCTGCGTCCCATCCTGATGACGTCCACGGCGACGATGATGGCGGCGGTGCCGGCGGCGCTGGCGCTGGGCGCGGGAAGCGAGACGCGCGCGCCCATGTCCATCGCGGTGCTGGGGGGGCTGTCGGTCTCCACGGTGCTGAGCCTGGTGGTGGTGCCCGCCTTCTACGTGGTCGCCGACCGCATGAAGACGCGGCTCGCCCACTGGCGCGGCAAGCGTCCGGACGACGAGGAGGGCAGCCCCGCCGCCCACGGTCGTCCGAGCGGCGATGAGCCTCGCCCCGCGGCGCACGGCTGAGCTTGGCTGAGCTGACGACGCGGGCCGGCTCCGGAGCTCACCGGTGCCGGCCCGCGGCTTTTCAGGCGGAGGGCTCGCGAGCATCTCCTCCGTCGGAGACGCGAGGGGTGCACCTGACCCAGGGTGTCTGATTTGTGCTGGGTCATCGACTCCTGGAGGATGTGTGGAGCCCGGTCATCCTTTGCTCGGACACCCCCACGAATGGAGATCCACCATGAAGTGCTTGATGCCGTGGTTGATGGCGCTCGCTGTCAGTCTGAGCCTGGGTTGTGGAGGCGGAGCCACCGACGTGGCCGACGAGCGAGCGATGGCCAACGTCCTGGAGTGCAGCCCCGGGCTGCCCAGCTGTGAGGACGTCCGACAGATGGGCTGCCCCGAGCCTGGGATCACGCCCTGCTGCCATGAGTGGTCGTACGACAGCTTCTGTGTGTGCGAACGGCTCCAGGGTTCCCCCAGTTGTGGGGGCATGCCCCTTCGGCCCGAGTCGCCGTCGGCACACTGAGCCTTCCCGGGCAGACGAGAGGCCGGACGTCGCGCCGTCGCGATGCCCGGCGGGTCGAGGAGGAGGCCCGTGGCCCCTCGCTGAAGGCCGCCGGCGCCGTGAACACCGTGACTGGCACGCCCGTGAAGCGCGCGTGTGTCCACGGCGAGCAAGGAGACGACCCCATGGCGCAGGAGACGGAGCTTCCTCCTAACATCATCCCGGTGAAGGAGCGCGACGAGTCGCTGGACCTCCAGGCGTTCCTGGACGAAATCGGCAACAGCCAGGAGGTCCGCGTCAACAAGCTGGACGGCCGCGCCGCCGCTCACGCCGTGCTGTGCACGCTGGCGCGCAGGCTGTCGGACGGTGAGGACGTGAAGCTGATGCGCGCGCTCGGCGACGACATCGGCGAGCTCATCGGCGAGTGCACCATCCTGCGCGGCCCCTCGCACGCGAAGCGCATGAAGCGCGAGGAGTTCATCTCCGACGTGGCGGACCACCTGGGCATCAAGGTGGACCAGGCGTTCCGCGTGATGACGGTGGTGTTCACCGCCGTGAGGGACCGCATCCCCGAGGACGAGGTGGCCGCGGTGGCCTCGCAGCTCCCCGCGGACCTGGCCGACAGCTTCCGCCGGCCGGTGTAGCTCCGCCGCGGGCCCGGCCCCGGAGCGCCTTTCCCGGCGCCGGGCCCCCTCCATTCGGGGCTACAGCTCGTTGACGATGATGAGCCCGCGCGTCCCGTCCACGACGTACACGTAGCCGTCGCCGGGGATGCGCACGCCGAAGGCGCCCTCGAGGCTGCCGGCCCTTCGGCCCGGGTCATCCTCTCGGAACGTATTGAAGTGGGCGACCTGACGAGGCTGGGTGGGATGGGAGACATCCAGCACGCGCAGGCCCTCCTGGTACCAGGCGACATAGAGCCGGTTGCCACGCAGCAGCATGTTGTGGATGGACGTGGGCGGCCGCATCCGGAACGTGCCGATGAGCGGGATGTTCGTCGGGTCCGTCACGTCGAGCACGCGCACGTGGGTGCCAGGGCCCTCGCCGCCCTCGAAGGCGATGGTCCTGCCCGCGAACGTGCCCACCGCGCTGTGGTGCGCATACACGAAGCTCCCGGGCGGCGTGTAGTTGCCGAGGTGCACGACGTTGTCCAGGTCCGTGATGTCCATGATGGAGTAGCCCGAGTCCGCGTTGCTCACGTAGAGCCGGTTCTCGTACACGAAGACATCATGCGGACCGCCGCTGAAGCCTCCGGGCGTCGGCGTGACGAGCTGGAGCAGGGCGGGCGCGAGCGGCGTGGTGACGTCATAGACGTAGGTGGCCACGCCCGCGCTGTTGGCGTAGAGGCGGTCGCCGTCGACGAGCACGGTGTGGACGTGGGCCGGGCCCTCGGCGCGGCGGACGAAGACGGGATTGGCCGGGTCCGTGATGTCGAAGACGACGAGCCCCGACGAATCACTGGCGATGTAGAGCGCGTCATCCTTCGCCCAGACGCCGTTCCACGCGCCATCCCCGGGGATGTTGATCGTCTTGACGAGCGTGGGGTTCGTCCGGTCCCTCACGTCGAACACGGAGAGTCCACCCAGCCGAGGGGCTCGCTCCAGCGAGACGACGTAGGCGTGCTTCTTGGTGACGTAGACGTCCACGGGCAGCCCGAGGGGCGTGGAGGCCTCGCCCACGCGCGCGAGCCCACCGGAGGACTCGCCCTCGCCGGGGGCCCAGGTCATCCGGTAGGCCTCGAAGGTGCCGAGCGTCTTGGTGTAGCCGCTGATGGGGCTGTCGGTGCACGACACGTAGCAGCCGGTGATGATGCCCGGCGCGGGGACATGGCAGCCGGCGAACGCGGTGGTGGTGACATGGTCGCCCGAGGGGGTCCGGAGGGTGCGGCGGCCCGCGACGAAGAACGTGCCGCCCTCCGTCACGCGGGCCAGCAGGGGCGCGTTGCTCATCGAGTCCGCGGACCCATCCAGGCTGAGCTGGAAGGCGCTGCTCCCGTTGCCGACAGCGGTGGAGTTGGGGCGGCCCGGGCGGACGCGCAGCTCCGAGCGGGTGGTGAGCTGATAGATGCCCTTGCCTTCGATTCCGGAGAGCTGTTCGGTGGAGCAGCTCGACACGTCGAAGGTCGACAGGCTCTGGCAGAGCTGCGGGTCCAGGTTCTCGGCTTCGAGGAACTGGCACGTGTCGTAGCGGCCCTTGTCGATCCAATCGCCCCGGTCCTGCAGCACGGTGTACGTGCCGTCCCACGGCGGCGGTCCGCTGTCGGGCGTGCCCGCATCCTCGGGAGGTGGACCAGCGTCGGGTGTGCCCGCGTCCTCGGGAGGCGGTCCGCCGTCCTGTGTCCCCGAGTCGGGAAGCGTGCCCGCGTCCTTGCCGGAGTCAGAGTCTCCGCAGGCGATGAGGAGTGGGAGGAGGACACAGAGGAAGCGCCATGGGGACGGGGATGTCGTCATGAAAGGCCTCGGGAAGACCACCCGGCAGGAGCGGATGGTGCCTCCTGGAATGGCGAGGCGCGCTCCTGGCGCCAATGCGCGCTCCCGATACTTGCCGGATGACGACGGAATCGCGGCCACGTGCCGTGAACGCCGCGCGCTGGACCCGCCGGGCCGTGTCCTTGCAATGACACGGCCCGGGGCCGGCGCTACAGCTCGTTGACGATGATGAGGCCGCGGGACGAGTCGACGAGGTACACGAAGCCGTCCCCGGGGATGCGCACACCGAAGGCACCCTCGAAGATGCCGTTGCCTCGCCGCGGGTCGGTCTCCCGGTAGGTGTTGAAGTGGGCGAGCTGCCGGGGCTGCGTGGGATGGGAGACGTCCAGCACGCGCAGGCCCTCCTGGTACCAAGCGACGTAGAGCAGGTTCCCGCGGAGCAGCAGGTTGTGCATGGACGTGAGGGGGCGCATGCGGAACGTGCCGATGAGCGGGATGTTCGTCGGGTCCGTCACGTCGAGCACCCGTACGTGGCTGGCCGTGAACTCGCCGCCCACGAAGGCGAGGGTGCGCCCCGCGAAGGTGCCCACCGCGTTGTGGTGGGAGAAGATGCCGAAGAAGCCCGGCTGCAGGTAGTCACCGAGGTGCCGGACGTCGTCCAGGTCGGAGATGTCCATGATGTGGAAGCCGGTCGTATCGTTGCTGATGTAGAGCCGGTCGCCGTGCACGAAGACGTCATGTGGACCGCCGGTGTAGCCCTCGGGCGACCACGTGATGAGCTGGAGCAGCGCCGGAGCGAGGGGCGAGGCGATGTCGTAGACGAAGGTGCCCGTGCCGGGTGAGTTGGCGAAGAGCCGCTCCCCCTCGACGAGCACGGTGTGCACGGCGTCAGGGCCCTCGCCGTGGCGGACGAAGACGGGATTGGCCGGGTCCGTGATGTCGAAGACGATGAGCCCCGAGCTGTCGCTGGCGACGTAGAGCGCGTCACCCTTCGCCCAGACCCCGTTCCACGCGCCATCTCCGGCGAGGGTGACCGTCTTGACGAGCGTGGGGGTCGTCCGGTCCTTCACGTCGAACACGGAGAGGCCACCGAGCATGGGCCCAGTGCTCACCGACACGACGTAGGCGTGTTCCTTGGCGACGTAGACGTCCACGGGCATGCCGACGGTCGTGGAGGCCTCCGCCACGAGCGCCAGCCCGCCGGAGGCCTCGTTCTCGCCGGGAGCCCAGGCCATCCGCTCGGTCCTGAAGGTGCCGACCGACTTGTTGAAGCCGTACATCGGATGGCTGTTGCAGGACACGTAGCAGCCGGTGATGACGCCAGGAGAGAGGACGTGGCAGCCGGCGAGCGCGGTGGTGGTGACGCTGTCTCCCCAGGGGCTTCGGGAGGTCCTCCTCGCCGCGAGGAAGAACGTGCCGCCTTCCGTGACGCGGGCGATGAGCGGCGCGGGGCCGTACGCGTCCTGGGTGCCGTCCGCGCTGAGCCGCAGGCCGGAGAAGGAGTTGCTGACGAAGTCCGACGGAGGCCTGGTCGAGGTGTAGGACGCTTCCTGGCGGAGGTTGAGCTGGAAGATGCCCTGGTTCTCCACGCCGGAGAGCTGCTCGGTGGAGCAGCTCGACAGGTCGAAGGCCGCGATGTGCTCACACCGCTGCGGGTCCAGGTCCTCGGGCGTGACGAACTGGCATGTGTCATGGCGACCGGTGTCGATCCAATCACCCCGGTCCTCGAGCGCGGTGTACGTCCCGTCCCAGGGAGGACGGCCTGCATCGGGCATCCCCGCGTCGGGCGTCCCCGCGTCCTCGGGAGGCGGGCCGCTGTCCGTTGTGCCCGCGTCAGTACCCGAGTCCGGGATCGATCCCGCATCGTCTCCCGAAGGGGAGTCGTCACAGGCGGACAGCAGCAGGAGCAAGAGGGGGATGCAGCGCCAGGGTCCCAACGGATGTCGCGATGACTTCATGGAGCGCCTCGGGAGCCCCCCGCGACATTGCGGGCGGCCTTCCCGGATAGGCGAGTGTGGGCTCCTGGTTCCATCGTGGGTTGCCGCTGTTTTCGGACAGCGGACAGCGGCAACCCTGACTCGGGTCCTGGCGGACCTGTCGCGCGCGGCGCCTACGGCGCATCGAGGATGATGCGTCCGCGGGACGCTCCTGCGCGTCAGGCGCCCTTGGCCAGCTCCGCGTCGATGGCCTGCACCAGGCGCGGGTCCTCCGCGGTGACGTCCGGGGCGAAGCGCGCGGCGACGCGGCCATCTCGGCCGATGACGAACTTCTCGAAGTTCCACTGGACCTCCGGGATGGGGTTCGCCTCGATGCCGTAGCCCTTGAGGCGCGCGCGCATCGGGCCCTCGCCGGTGGCGTCCGGGAACGCGCGGGTCAGCTCCTGGTAGAGCGGGTGCTTGTCCTCGCCGACGACGGAGATCTTGGAGAACAGCGGGAACTTCACCGCGTAGTTGAGGTCGCAGAACTGCTTGATCTCCTCCTCGGAGCCCGGCTCCTGGCCCATGAAGTTGTTCGCGGGGAAGCCCAGCACCTCGAGCCCCTTCGCGCGCTTCTCCTCGTAGAGCTTCTCCAGGCCCGCGTACTGCGGCGTCAGGCCGCACTTGGAGGCCACGTTCACCACCAACAGAACCTTGCCCTTGAACTGTCCCAGCGTGCTGGGGGCGCCATCGATGGACTTCACGGGGATGTCGAAGAGGTTGCTCATGTTCGGCTCGCTTCCGGAGAAAAGTGGGGGAGGGGTTCCCGGGTGGGAAGGCCCACGAGGTATACAGGACGAAATCACCAGTTCCGGCAAGCAACATCCCTGGAGTCGGACCTGGGATTCAGACGGCCGGTCCACCAGTGGACGGGGCCTTCCGGGTCACCAGCCGCGGGGCGCGCGCCGTCGAGTGGGGGGATTCACCTCGCAAGGGAGTCGCATGTCTCCAATCAAGTCCGTCCTGTGGTCCTCCGTGTTGCTGTTGCTGCTGTCGCCGCTGTCCTCGAGCGCGCTCACCTTCGTGAACGCGGGCGCCTACACCTCGCCCAAGACGGCGGCGGTGGGACAGACGGTGGGCTTCACCCTCGTCCCCCAATCCCCGGAGGCCGTCTCCAACGTCACCTTCACGTTCCAGGTCCGTCCCTATTCGGCGGACGGCACCATCTCCCCCTCGGCCGTGTTCACCCACCAGGTGACGGGGCAGTCCTTCACCGCCGGGGAGCGGCGTCAGTACAAGGTCGCCTTCACCATTCCCTCGTCACTGACGACGGGCGAGTACGTCTGGACGACGCGCGCCACCAACGCCGCGGGCACCGCCGTCTACATGAACATCGCGCGCGTCGCCTCCAACTTCACGTTCCACGCGGACGCCGCGCCCGCGCGCAGCTATGTGAGGGGCGTCAACATCATGGACCTGGGCAATGCCGGCGGTGTGCTCCCGGGTGTCATGGGAACGAACTACCCCAAGCCGACGCTCGCGGGCCTGCAGCGCCTGAAGGCGCGCGGGCTCGACGTGGTGCGCATCCCGTTCCTGTGGGAGCGCATCCAGCCGGTGCTCGACGGCGCGCTGAACACCACGTACCAGAACTACCTGTTGGACACGCTGGAGTACGCGAACCAGGCGGGGCTGGGCGTCATCATCGACATGCACAACTACGCGCGCTACACGTCAGGCGGGGTGCAGCGTCCCTTCGGGGCCCCGGGCGCGCCGACGAAGGCGCAGTACGCGGATGCCTGGCGGAGGATCGCCACGGCCATCCGGAGCAACCCGTCGGCCTATGCGTCCATCTACGCGTACGACCTGATGAACGAGCCCTACAGCCTGCCGTATGACGAGGGGACGTACGCGAACCCGGTGACGTTCGCCTCGTTCGAGTCCGGTGTGGAGGGCTGGGCCCCCAGGTCCTCGGTGAACACGGCGGTGGCGCGGGTGGCGCGCAACGGGCAGGGCTCGCTGCGCATCACCACGCAGGCCACGTCGGGGAGCGGATTGGTGCTCGGCGCGGGGGTGTCCGCGTCGACGAAGCGCGCGGAGCTGGCCCAGGGGGCGACGTTCCAGGCGAAGGTCTTCGTGCCCACCACCACGCCGGGCAGCGTCCGGGTCCGGCTGGTGATGGTGGATGGCGCCTACAAGTACCAGCTGGGCGAGCCGTTCGCGGTGACGAAGGGCGTGGACACGCGCGCGTACTTCAAGCCGCCCGAGGCGGCGTGGAGCAACAACAAGAGCTTCTCCGTCGAGTTCATCGTGGACGGGAGCGACGGCAGCGCGCCGCTGGTGTTCTTCGTCGACCACGTGGCGCAGGGCGCGCAGAGCGGACAGCGCACGCCGCAGCAGGTCTGGGAGGACTACTCACAGGCGGCGGTGACGGCGCTGCGCGAGCTGGGGGAGTCGAAGCTCATCATGGTGGAGGGCTACGAGTATGCCTCCGCCGAGCAGTGGCCGAAGAACCACCCGACGAAGTGGGTGGACGACCCGCTGGACAACGTCATGTACCACGCGCACTTCTACTTCGACCGCAGCGGCAAGTACGAGGGGAGCCACGCTTCGCTGCTCGCCAGCGCGAAGAGCGCCGGCTACGCGACGGTGGGGCAGATGGGCATCGCGCGGATGAAGAACTTCACCGACTGGGTCCAGGCGCAGGGGACCCGGGGCTTCATCGGCGAGCTGGGCTGGCCGAACACGGTGCGGCGTCCGACGGAGGGCGCGGCGTGGAACGCGGACGGCGAGGAGCTGCTGTCGTTCCTGGACTCGGTGGGCATGGGCGTGACGATGTGGACCACCGGCACGTGGGAGAAGGCCTCCAACCCGAGCGTGAACATCAACACGCTGTATCAAATCGAGCCGTCGTTCCTGCCACTCTCGCAGGCCGAGGTGCTCGAGCGTCACCTGGGCAAGCCCTGAGCGATGAGAGCCGTGACACGGTGACTTTCCACCGTTGAATGTCCGGCCGGGCATGGCCGCGAACCGATTCGCGGCCTGCCCGCAACGAGACTTGCGCGCCCATGCGCACGGCGGCAACTTCCCCCTCGCACCATCCCCCCTCAGGAGAGAGACGCATGCGTTTCCTGTCGATGCCCCTCATCGTCGCCGCCCTCCTCGTTGGCTGCAGTGACGATCCAGATCCCACGCCGACACCTGACTCGGGCACGCCACAGCAGGACTCGGGCACTCCACGGCCCGACGCGGGCAATCCGCCGGAAGACGCGGGCACTCAGGAGCCCGACGCGGGCAATCCGCCGGAAGACGGGGGCACGCAGGAGCCGGACGCGGGGCCCCTGCCCAGCGGTCCTCCCGTTCCGCAGGGGCCGCCCAACGTGCCCGAGTTCCCTCCGGCCTTCCCTGGCCAGACGCGCGCTCCGGCGGTCCAGTCGCAGACGCAGTTCCAGATCACCGAGGTGGCGTCCGGCATCAGGAATCCCTGGGCCATCGCCTTCCTGCCCGATCAGCGCATGCTGGTGACGGAGAAGCCCACCGGGCGGCTCTACATCGTCACCCAGCAGGGCGAGAAGTCGGCCGCCGTCACGGGCCTGCCCGCGGTGGATGGCCGGAATCAGGGCGGTCTGCTCGACGTGGAGGTCGGCCCCGACTACGCGGAGAGCCGGCTCATCTACTGGACCTATTCCGAGCCACGGCAGGGCGGCAACGGGCTGGCGGTGGCGCGCGCGAAGCTGGTGGACGGCGCGCAGCCGGCGGTGGAGGACGTCCAGGTCATCTTCCGCATGATGCCCACGCTCGAGTCGACGCTGCATTCGGGCGGACGGCTGGTGTTCACGCCCGACGGCAAGCTGTTCGTCACGCTCGGAGAGCGCTCCATCATCGAGGGTCGCAAGCAGGCGCGGGACGTGAAGAGCCACTTCGGCAAGGTGGTCCGCATCAACCCGGATGGCTCCGTGCCGCAGGACAACCCCTACGTGAACACGCCGGAGGCGAAGCCGGAGATCTGGTCGGTGGGCCACCGCAACATCCTGTCGGCGGCGCTCGATGGGCAGAACCGCCTGTGGATCGTGGAGATGGGACCGCAGGGCGGTGACGAGCTGAACCGGCCCGAGGCGGGCAAGGACTACGGCTGGCCCACCATCGGGTACGGCGAGGAGTACTCGGGCGTGCCCATCCACGACAGCCCCGTGGGCGAAGGCATGGAGCAGCCCGTGTACTACTGGGACCCGGTGATTGCTCCCTCGGGCATGACCATCTACTCAGGGACGCTGTTCCCGGAGTGGCGCAACAACATCTTCGTGGGCGGGCTGGCGGCCCAGGCGCTGGTGCGGCTGATGGTTCGCAATGACCGCATCATCGGCGAGGAGCACCTGCTCAAGGGCCGCAACGAGCGCATCCGCGAGGTGGTGCAGGGCCCCGAGGGCGCGCTCTACCTGCTCACCGACGCGACCAACGGCAAGGTGCTCAAGCTCACGCCGCGCTGAGGGCTTTACCGTCCATGGTGGCAACCGCGCGTCCCGGGGGGAATCCCACCTCGGGGCGCGCGGTCGTTTGATGGAGGGTGAACGTGTCGAGCGTCTCGCAGGGCCGTGCGTCATGGACGTGACGCTGGTGGTGCCCTCGATGCTCACGAGCCCGCAGAGGCGCGCCCAGCCGTTCATCGGCCCACAGGAGCGCGTTCAGGGGGCGTCGCCTCGCGGAGCACTCGCTTGTCAGGGCGGGACCCCGAAGCCAGTGTGCCGCGCGCGATTCCCGTGAGGCGTCGATGGGCGAGGAGGAGTCCTCTCCGTGTTCGGCGCTTCGCGGTGCACCTCCACCTGTCACATCGAGGACTCGCCATGCGTTCGAGGTTGGGTCATGTCGTCCGCTGCATCCGCGCCGGGTCGAGCGCGGTGCTGTTGCTCCTGTCGAGCCTCGCGTCGGCGCAGCCTCCCGCGAGCGAGCCTCCCCGAGCGGTCCTCTTCCAGGGCGTGCGCGTGTTCGACGGCAAGTCGAAGGGGCTATCCGGGCCCGTCAACGTCCTGGTCCAGGGCAACAAGATCGCGCGCATCTCGAGCAGCCCCATCGCGCGCACGGGCGAGGTGCGAGTCATCGAGGGCAAGGGGCGCACGCTCATGCCGGGGCTCATCGACGCGCACTACCACATGATGATGGCCTCGGTGCCGCTGACCGTGGCGCTGGCGGGGCCGGAGGGCTACCTCACGTTGGTGGCCGCGCGTGAGGCGAAGGCGACGCTGATGCGAGGCTTCACCAGCGTGCGCGACATGGCCGGGCCGGTCTTCAGCATCAAGCGGGGCATCGATGACGGGCTCATCGAGGGCCCGCGCATCTGGCCCTCGGGTGCGATGATCTCGCAGACCAGCGGCCATGGGGACTACCGCCGGGCGGAGGCGCTCCCGCGGACGGCGATGTCCTCGCTGACGTTCGCGGAGCGCGTGGGCGGGGCGGCCATCGCGGACGGGCAGGACGAGGTCCTGCTCCGGGTCCGTGAGCAGCTGATGCTGGGGGCCTCGCAGATCAAGCTGGCGGCGGGGGGCGGTGTGTCCTCGGACCACGATCCGCTGGATGTGTCGCAATACACGGAAGCCGAGCTCCGGTCCGCCGTGGAGGCCGCGGAGAACTGGGGGACGTACGTGGCCGTGCATGCGTACACGCCGCGCGCCATCCAGACGGCCATCCGGGCGGGGGTGAAGGTCATCGACCACGGGCAGTTGATGGATGACGCCACCGCGAAGCTCATGGCGGAGAAGGGGGTCTGGCTGAGCCTGCAGCCGTTCCTCGACGACGAGGACGCGACGCCCTTTCCCGAGGGCTCGGACAATCGGGAGAAGCAGTTGGAGATGACACAAGGCACGGACAAGGCCTATGCGTTGGCGAAGAAGTACAAGCTGAAGACGGCGTGGGGGACGGACTCGCTGTTCGACCCGAAGGTGGCGGCGAGGCAGGGCGCGCAGCTGGTGAAGATGACGCGGTGGTACACGCCTGCGGAGGCCCTGCGGATGGCCACGGGCACCAACGCGGAGCTGCTGGCGCTGTCGGGCAAGCGCAGCCCCTACAAGGGTCGACTCGGCGTCGTCGAGGAGGGGGCGCTCGCGGACCTGTTGCTGGTGGACGGCGACCCGGTGGCCAACTTCGAGTTGATCGCCAACCCCGAGAAGAACTTCCTGGTCATCATGAAGGACGGGAAGATCTACAAGGACCTGCTCGGCCCGTGAGCTGTATAGAGGGCGACCATGACGACGTCCGATGCACCACGCTCGCCGCGAGTGAGCATCCGTCCCGCGACGCTGGCGGATGCCGCGACGCTGACGGAGCTCGGGGAGAGGACCTTCAGGGACACCTTCGCCGCCGAGAACACGCCGGAGAACGTGGAGGCGTTCCTGGCCTCGCACTACAGCCGTGCGATCCAGGAGGAGGAGCTGCGGGAGCCTCGCAACCTGTACCTGCTCGCGGAGGTCGACGGAGTCCCCGCGGGCTTCGCGCTCCTTTGCGACGGCGCCCGAGAGCCGAGTGTGCGGGCCGAGCGCCCGGTGAACCTGTCGCGCCTCTATGTCGACCGCGCCTTCCTTGGTGCGAAGGTGGGCGCCGCGCTCATGCGCCGCTGCCTGGATGATGCGAGGAGGCGGGGACACGACGTGTTGTGGCTCGGCGTGTGGGAACGCAACTCCCGCGCACGGGCCTTCTACGCGCGCTGGGGTTTCATCGAAGTGGGGGAGATGCGCTTCGTGCTCGGGACAGACCCGCAGCGCGACCTGGTGCTCGCCCTCGCGCTTTGAGCCGCGTCCGCAGGACCTCTCGCACGACTCGCTCCAGCGAGCGATGCAGGCGGTCGCCCTCGTGCAGGTGGCTGAGGATCTCGCGGCGCGTCAAGCGAGGGGCCGACGACGGCGTTTGCTGCCGGTCCCTGCCGAACGGCCTCGGGTCATCCATACCTCTGGAGTGGTATTCCGGCCCCTCCCGCCACCGACTACTTTCAGTAAATCAAGGAAGCGCGGGAAGCGCTCCGAGTGATGGCTGTGTATTGGCGCCTGACCGTGAATGGCAGTCGATGTCCACCCATGGTGGCGAGAGAGACTCGGTATCGTGTCGCGGGGGGGGCCGGCGTTGTCATGTCGGTCGCGGCGGGACAGGATGAATGAGGTGTCCATGCCTGCCCATGCGGCGTTGGCCATGGGTTCACCGAGGGGGGCACATGCTGGATCCAGAATCTCTTCGTGTCGCGCATGAGCGGACCACGAGAGTCTTTCGGTATCTCCAGGCGCTGAACCGTCATCGAAACCCCGCTCCGCGCCAGCTTCGGGATCAACCGTGGAGCCTGAGCCTCGCGACGCTGCCCGCGCATCCCTCCATCCTGTTCGTGCGCGATGCGAGCGCCGCGAGTGAGGGGGCTGAAGGGACGGAGGGCTCCGACGCGGACCTCATCCTCCGGGTGCGCCGCCCGCTGCTGGTGCCTCCCCCAGCTCCGCCTCCTCCTCTCGCGGAGTGGCTGACCACGCCCTGGGATGACCCACTCGTGGAGCCCGGGACGGCGGCGTCTCGCGACGAAGTGGATGACCAGGGCGCCACGCGAAGGGTGTCGTTCGACGAGCGTCCCGAGCGCGTCGAGGCCCTTGCGAGCTGGATGCCCCGTCACGCGGCCTGGGCGAGTGAGGAGCGGCAGGCGCGCGCGGCGCTGAGGATCTTCGAGCAGCTCTATGAGCTTCATGGTCGACTCGAACGAGAGGGAGAGCGGCTCGAGTTGCTGGTCGCCGATGGCATCCTGAGCTGGCGCCAGACGACGGGCGGATTGTTCCATCCCGTGCTGCTCCAGCGCGTCCAGTTGCGGTTCAACTCCCGGGTACCCGAGTTCACGGTCTCCGACAGCGGGCGTGGCGTCGACCTCTACTCGGAGCTGTTCAGCCACCTGGAGGAACTCGACGGGAGGATTCTGGCGAGGTGTCGCGAGGAGCTCCAGGCCGGCGGGGTGAAGCCCCTGGGCGGCGAGCAGACCTCGAGCTTCTTGCGACGTCTGCTCATCCAACTGTCCGCGCGCGGGGAGCTACTCGAGCATGGCCGGCCGAGCGAAGACGCCGACCCGCCGCGCATGGGGCGAGAGCCCGTGCTGTTGCTCCGCAGCCGTAGCCTCGGTTTCGCCAGAGCCCTCGAGGGCATCCTGGAATCCCTTGAGAAGCGCCCGGACCTGCCGTCCGCGCTGGCCCGGGTGGTGGGCTGTGACGTGCCGAGCCCGCGCGAGGAGGCGGGCTCCAAGGGAACCCGAGGCCACGCTGGCGAGGTCGTGGATGTCCTGCTGAGCAAACAAGCCAACGCGGAGCAGGAGGAGATTGCCAGCCGGCTTGCTCGGAACGGCTGTGTCCTCGTCCAGGGGCCTCCGGGGACAGGGAAGACCCACACCATCGCGAACCTGATTGGTCATCTGCTCGCCGAGGGCAAGAGTGTCCTGGTGACAAGCCATACCACCAAGGCGCTGCGGGTGCTTCGAGGCCAGGTGGTGCCGGAGCTCCAGCCGCTGTGTGTGAGCGTCCTCGACAACGACCTCGACAGCCGAGCCCAGCTCGAAGGCGCTGTCTCCGCGATGGCGGAGCGATTGTCCGTGAGCAATGGCACGCGGCTGGACAGGGAGGCCTCCTCCATCGCGGAGCATCGCGAGCGGCTGAAGGATGAGCTTCAGCAGGCCCGACAGGAGCTGCTCCAGGCACTCTCCGACGAGTATCGAGACGTGGTGGTGGCGGGGCAGAGCTGGTCTCCCTCGGAGGCGGCCCGACGGGTCGCGGCCGAGCCGACGCAGCACCTCTGGCTGCCGGGGCCGGTGATGCTCGGTGCCGCGCTTCCCCTATCGGAGGACGAGGTCCGGGAGCTGTATCGCGGCAACGCCGTTCTGACGCCTCAACACGAGACGGAGCTGGCGTGTCCACTCCCGAGGCTCGACGAGGTCATGTCCCCTGGGGAGCTTGGGGGATTGCTGGAGAAGCGGAAGTCGCTCCGGGTGGAGGCGGAGGGCGCTCTTCCCAATCTCTGGCAGGGGCCTGCCCGGGCGGAGGACTCCGTGGACCTGACGGAGCTGGCCAGACGCTGCCTTCGCGCCTTCGACCCATTCGAGGACGGTCTGCCCTGGAAGCTCGCGGCGGTGTCAGCGGGTCTGGCGGGGGACCGGGAGGCGGCTCCCTGGCGGTCCCTCATCGACGCCATCTCCGACGTGCGTGCCATGGAACTGGCGACCCGGGAGTCCTTGTTCCAGCATGCCCCTGTTCCAGCACAGGATCTGTCCATGGACGAGCAGCTCTCCGTGCTCGCGGAGCTCCAGCGGCACCTCGAGGCGGGAGGGACGCTGGGGGCGTTCACGCTGCTCACGCGCTCCTCGTGGAAGCGAGTGATTCGGGGCTGCCGGGTCGAGGCGGGAGCGCCTCGGGAGCTGGCCCACTTCGCGGCGCTCTCCGCGTGCCTCTCGCTCCGCAAGCAGCGGCAGGTGCTGGCGCGGCGCTGGGATGGTCAGATGGCCGCGTTGGGCGCGCCGCTTTCGTCCGAGCTGGGAGAAGCGCTGGAGGAGCGGCTGCTCGAGTTTCGCGATGAACTCGGCCGGTGCCTGGACTGGGCGGAGTCGGTCTGGCGTCCGTTGGACAAGGCGCTGAGCACGAGCGGGATGCGCTGGAAGGAGCGGTTGGACGCGGAGCCCATCAATCCAGCGCCCCATGGGATGTTCCAGCGGCGGCGCGACGCATTGGTACGGGGCATCGCGCCTGCCCTGCGTGCACGGGCACGTGAAATCGAACTGGAACGGGTCCGCGAGAAGCTGCGACAGGCTCGGGCCCGGCTCGAGGCGTGGGGTGGAATCTCCGCGGGTTCCGTCATCGTCCGGAGCCTCGCGAAGGCGCTGGAAGCGCGGGATGGCGAACTCTACGCTCGCGCGTTCGTGGGGCTCACGGAGATCCTGGAGAAGCGGCGGGCACTCACGCGACGACAGGAGCTGCTCACGAGGCTGAAGGCGGCCGCCCCGGGTTGGGCCTCCGCCATTCGCGAGCGTCGGGGCGTCCACGCGCGGGAGCGGCCCCCGGGAGCCCCCCAGGCCGCGTGGTGCTGGCGGCAGCTTCACGACGAGCTCGAGCGCCGCGGCGGCGTGCAGCTGGCCAGCCTCCAGTCGCGCATCGAGGTGCTCTCGGAGGAGCTGCGCAAGTGCACCGCGAAGCTCATCGAGCGTCGTGCCTGGGCCTCCCAGGCCCATCGGACGACGTTGGGGCAACAGCAGGCGCTGGTGGGCTGGTTGGACATCCAGCGGCGCATCGGGAAGGGGACGGGAGTCCGGGCGCCTCGCTTGCGTGCGCAGGCGGCGCGGCTGATGAGCGAGTGTCAGCGAGCCGTGCCGGTGTGGATCATGCCGCTCACGCAGGTGGTGGAGAACTTCACGGCGGCGACCCGGTTCGATGTCGTCATCATCGACGAGGCGAGCCAGTGCGATGCGATGGGGCTCATCTCCCTGTACCTGGCGGACCGCGCGGTGGTCGTGGGAGACCACGAGCAGGTGAGCCCCTCGGCGGTGGGGCAGAACGTGGGCATGGTCGAGCAGCTCATCGCCGAGCACCTCGCCGGAATCCCCAACGCCGTGCTCTATGACGGGAAGATGTCGGTCTACGACCTGGCCCGGCAATCCTTCAGCGGCATGGTGTGCCTGCTGGAGCACTTCCGCTGCGTCCCGGACATCATCGAGTTCAGCAATCAGCTGTCCTACGAGGGGCGCATCAAGCCGCTTCGGGAGGCGGCGAGCGCCAAGGGACTTGCTCCCTTGAACATCCATCGGGTCGAGGGGCATGCCCAGGCGAAGGTCAACGAGCGGGAGGCCATCGCGGTGGCCTCCCTCATCGCCGCCGCCGTGGAGCACCCCGCCTATGCGGGGCGCACCTTCGGCGTCATCTCGCTCGTCGGAGAGGAACAGGCGTTGAAGGTGGATTCATTGCTTCAGGCGCACCTGTCTCCGGCCGAGTACGAGCGACGGCGCGTGTTGTGTGGAAGCGCCGCCCAGTTCCAGGGGGACGAGCGGGACGTGATGTTCCTGTCCATGGTGGACAGCCCCGATGGGGACGGCCCCCTGAGTCGACGGGAGACGCAGGACTTCAAGCAGCGCTTCAACGTCGCGGTGAGCCGGGCCCGGGACCAGCTCTGGGTCGTGCACTCGCTCAATCCCTCCATCGACCTGCAACCCGGGGATTTGAGGCGCAGGCTGTTGGAGCATTGCGCGCAGCCGCAGGGGGTCGAGCGGGCGCTCCTGCGTGCCGAGCCCAAGACGGAGTCTCCCTTCGAGAAGGAGGTGCTCGCGCTCCTGGTCCGCGCGGGCTATCGGGTGACGCCGCAGTGGCGCGTGGGTCACTACCGCATCGACCTGGTGGTCGAAGGGGGAGGGCGCCGGCTGGCGGTGGAGTGTGATGGAGATCGCTACCATCCCCTCGAGAAGCTCCCGGATGACATGGCACGTCAGGCGCTGCTCGAGCGGCTCGGGTGGCGGTTCGTGAGGATTCGAGGCAGCGCGTTCTTCCGGGACCCCGAGGCCGCGATGCGACCGGTCTTCGCGAGGCTGAAGGAACTGGAGATTCCTCCAGAGGGAGCTCCACCGGAGGAGGTCGCTCCGGTCGAGGACGCCCTGCGCGCGGAGCTCGTGCGCCGCGCCGAGGCCATTGCACGGGAGTGGGAGGCCTCACCCGAGCGCTTCCGGGCTCCGAAAGAGGCGCGCGCCTCCCGTGTCGGACGCCCGCCTCGCGGTGGTGCGCCGCTCAAGAAGAGGAGCGAGGCCCCTCCAGAAGAAGAGGTGCCCGACCAGATTCCGACGCTCCTGCCGCTCGAGGTACCACTCCCCGCGGCGCAAGTTGTCACTCCCCGGCAGCCCAGGGTGGGGAGCTTGGGGGCGGTGCCGCGAGAACAGGACAAGCCCCTCGCCGAGAAGGATCCGCTCCCCGCCGCTTTACGGCGCCTGCTGACGCCTCAAGACTTCCTGTGCCAGTCGTGTCGGGGAGAGCGACGGCTCTGGATCGGAGAGCGGGGGCCCTTCCTCAAGTGCGCGGCCCAGAAGTGCTTGAAGACGGAGAGCGTGAGGTTCGAAGTCCTGGTGCTCGCGCTGGAGCTGCGGGCG
Organism: Myxococcus sp. AB025B; assembly: GCF_006518215.1. Lineage (NCBI taxonomy): Bacteria > Pseudomonadati > Myxococcota > Myxococcia > Myxococcales > Myxococcaceae > Myxococcus > Myxococcus sp. AB025B. The sequence continues at coordinate 2,529 of NZ_SRLW01000026.1, read as the reverse complement.
CGATGCTCGTGTGGTGCGTTCCTCCACGTCGCCCGAGGAGTGGGAGGCGCACCACGACTGGAATGCACCGGGGCGGGGTGCTCCAAGCGCTGGCCATGGCGGCAGTTCCGCGATCAACTTCGGGGCCGCAAGATGGATGAGCCCGCGCCAGTGCTACTTCCGCTTCGGCCCCTTCAAGTACTTGCTCAGCCGGACCTTGCCGAGCCCACGACCACCGAACAGATACCAGGTGATGGCCGCGCCAAAGAGCGCCGCGGCCAGGGCGATGCCTAGGGCCCCGAGCACCGGGATGTTCCCGTACATCCACGGCTTGGGCGCGAAGGAGATGAACGCCCCCACGATGAGGCCGCAGGCGCACAACCCCATGAACATGATGACCGACGCGCTGCGCAGGTTCTCGTTCAGCTTCTCGAACTGGTCCGCGCGCACCGTCACCGTGAACTTGCCCGACTCCATGTCCAACAGGATCTGCGACAGCTGCGTGGGCAGGTCCGCCGCCATCGACTGGATGCGCAGGAGCGTGCGCATCAGCCCGCCCTGCAACTGCATCGGGTCATACCGCCCCGCGAGCAGCTCCTTCGCGTACGGCAGCACCACCTCGACGATGTTCATCTCCGGGTACAGGCTGCGCAGCATGCCCTCCGTGGACACCGACGCGCGGCTGAGCAGCGCGTACTCCTTCGGGATCCGGATGCGGTACTTCACCGCCAGATCCAGCAAGTCCCTCAGCAGCGAGCGCGTGTCCACCTGACCCAGCGTCGTGGGCAGGTGCTGCCCCAGGATGCTCTCGATGTCGTTGCGGAAGCCCACCAGGTTCGCCCGCGCGTCCGGCACGCCCACCCGGTAGAGGATGCGCGCCACCGAGTCGCTGTCCTTCAGCGCCACCGCCAGGCACAGCATCACCAGCGTCTCCTGCATCGGCCGCGTCAGCCGTCCCACCACGCCGAAGTCCAGCAGCGCCAGCCTGTTGCCCTCCAGCAGCAACACGTTCCCCGGATGCGGGTCGCCGTGGAAGAGCCCGTCGTCGAAGAGCTGCCGGAAGCTCGCCTCCAGGATGTGGTTGGCGATGGTCTTCCGGTCCTCGTCCGACAGCTCCGCCTGGCTGATCTTCACCCCCCGGATGAACTCCAGCGTCAGCACCGTCCGGCTCGACAGCGCCGCGTAGACGCGCGGAATCTTCATGTACGCGCGCTCCCGGTGGTTCTCCAGGAACGCGCGGACGTTGGCGGCCTCGTTGATGAAGTCGAGCTCCTCGTGGATGGCCCGGTCGAACTCGTCGACGATGCCCGTGGGCGTGTAGATGCCCGTCTCCTCCACCACGGCTTCCAAGAGGCGCGCCAGGTTGCGCAGCACCACCAGATCTGAGTCGATGCTCGCGGCGATGCCCGGCCGCTGCACCTTCACCACCACCTCGTCGCCCTCCAGCGTCACCGCCCGGTGCACCTGGGCGATCGACGCCGCCGCCAGCGGCGCCTCGTCGATGTGCTTGAACAGCTCTCGCGCATCCTTGCCCAGCGACTCGCGAATCTGCGCGTGCACCTGCTCGAGTGGAATCGGCTCCACGTTGTCCTGCAGCAGCGCCAGCTCGTCCACGAACTCCGCGGGCAGCAGGTCCGCTCGCGTGGAGAGCACCTGGCCCAGCTTCACGAAGGTGGGGCCCAGGTCGTTGAGCAGCATCCGGAAGCGCCGGGCGGTGGAGGCACGCTGGGCCTCCGGCGAGACCTCGACCTTCTCCTGCCGCCCGAGGATGCGCCACAGCCCCGCGCGCTCCAGCACCTCGCCGAAGCCATGACGGGCCGCGATGACCGTAATCTGCCGCACACGGTTCAGGTCCTGGAGGTTCACGGAAACGCATTCTCCTCGCGACGACGTTAGACCGCGACCGCCGGCTTCGCCACGAAGCGCAGCAGGACATACCCCACCAGCGCCGACAGCAGCGAGCCCACCACGATGCCCAGCTTCGCTTCGTTCAGCACCGCGGGCTGGTCCCCGAAGGCCACCATGCCGCCCAGGGCCGCGATGAGCGGGAGCACGGCGCGGGCCGGCGAGCTGAGCTCCCCGGCGCTCAGCTCGCGCTTGACCTCCATGCCGACGAGGAAGAAGAACAGCGTCATCAGCCCGTCGTTGATGAGCTGGCGGACGGTGAAGGTCGCGTGGTGGGTGCTCGCCGCCCCGAAGGACAGCCGGGCGTCGAAGAGGCCCTCATAGGACGCGGCCCACGGCGAGTTGGCCCAGGCCATGGCGAGCACGGCGCACAGGGCCAGCAGGATGCCGCTGCTGGTCTGGAGCTGGAAGAAGGCCCGGAGCGGAGCAATCGCCACCCGGAAGAGCGCGGGTACGGGCGTTGGGCTGCGTGTCCTGGGGGCGGTCGAGGGAGGAGGCGACTCCATGGCGGCGCGGAAGATGCACTCGCCCATGGAAGGCCGCATCCGTTTTCGCGACGGCGCGAGCGGAAATGTCGGTGGTGGATGATAGGGAAACCGGGCGGGTAGGGTCAGCGGTTCGTTGATCCAGGGGTGGGGGCATGAG